>CABUIX010000011.1 GCA_902491795.1 uncultured Bacteroidales bacterium
CGGTTCCGGAATTGCAGGCTCACCGTACACCCGCGGAAATTATTTGGCATTCCAAGGACAACTGCACATGCAGTTCTCGACTGATCTGGCAGCAAATGCAGTTGATCCCGATTGGGCAAACTACATAGTAAGGTGGAGCGGCTGTCGTCCCAAAAAGCCGGAAGTCGACAAAACCGATGTACATACACAGTTCTCCTACTATTCAAATGCCGACATTGTTGTGTATCGTATGGCAGATATGATGCTGCTCGCAGCAGAAGCTTACTATAGGCTCGGAGAGAGCGGAAAAGCCCTTGACCTCATCAACTATGTCCGCAACAGAGTTGGAGCCGAACCAAGGACAGAAGTCAACATACATGCAATTTCAGATGAAAGGGCTTTGGAACTTATGTGGGAACCAACCAGGAGAGAAGACCAGATCAGATTCGGAACCTACGCAGAACCGACAGTTGACAAAAATGAAAACACGGCTTGCGCCTCAATTTCCGCCGGAGACTGGAGCGGAGCGGCTGGATGGTATAATGATCAGGAAGGCATCACTCTCGTTTTCCCCATTCCTCAAAGCGTGCTTGAACTCAACAAGAATCTTGAACAGAATTACGGATATACTTTATAACTTTACACCATGAAAACATTAAGACTAATAATCACTGCGGCTGTTGCACTGCTCATAGGAGCCGGTGCATTTGCCCAGAACGGCCCGAGAGGCCAGCTCAAGGTCGGCGCAAGCAAGATTGACGTGACAATAGCTCCAGAAGATCTGCCTGAAACCAGTTACGGAATCCTTGACAGGAACCATGTCAGGGCCATCATCTTCACAAACGGCAGCGAAAAGGCAGGTTTCGTGAACATTGACGGCAACATGAACGGAAGGACCGTACAGGCCGTCAGCGAGAGGGTTGAGAAGGAACTTGGAATTCCGAAAGGGAACATCATCTACTGCGGAACACACTGCCACTACACAGGGACCGTAAGAGGAGATGAACTCGCCGAAAGGATCTACACCGCAATCAAGGAAGCATATGACAAGATGGAGCCCGCTACAGTAGGTTACGGCAGCGGCGTTTCTTACCTCAACGTAAAGAGAGACCTTTTCGATCCCGAAAGAGGAACATGGTGGGAAGGTCCTGACTATGACGGAAAATCCGACAAGACAGTTGCCGTCGTATATTTCAAGAGTGTGGAAGGCAAACCTCTGGCTGTGCTCTACAACTACGCGATGCATGCCGTAATCACAGGAAACCTTGACATGGTGTCACAGGATTTCCCCGGCAAGTCCGAAGCATATATTGAGAGCAAATATGGAGATGACTTCGTCGCCATGTTCACCTCCGGAGCAGCGGGAGACCAGAACCCCATCTATTTCCAGCAGACATTCGACCTGCGCGACATTCGAATCAAGGAATTCGCAGAACGCGGCATTGACATCTCCAACAAGATGCCTCCGGGAGGACAGGGCCTTGACAGAAAAGATCCCGAAGTCCAGAGGCTGATGGACGAGCAGAAGAAGATGGCCGAAAGCTTCGGACAGCTGCTCGGAGAGGAAGTGAAATACGTGATGCAGGAAATGCGCCGCTTCGAACCAAACGTAACCATAAACTGCGAGCGCAAGACAGTAAGCGTGCCGGGAAGAAAGCAGCTGAACGGCGGCGGACGTGCAGGCTATCAGGGTGAATACGAAGATTCTGATCCCGTCGAGATCAACCTTGGCCTCGTCATGCTTGACGACATTCCCATCTGCACGGTTGCAGCAGAAGTTTACAATCAGATTGCGGTCGACCTGAAGCACAAGTCACCCTATTCCCGCACATTCATGGTTACCGTATGTGACGGAATGGGAGCACGCGGAGGCGGATACATTCCCGATGACGAATCCTACGGCGCTCAGGTATTTGAGGTCCTTGGGTCAAGATTCAAGCAAGGCTATGCCCAGACAGCCATTGTGGAGAACCTTCTGGACATGATTCACAATGCGACTCACTAGACTATTTTTTCCCGCAGTTGTCCTGCTCGCGCTGGCCGGCTGCGGGAAAAACAGCATAAACCTGACTGCAGAGAAGGACTGGCTGCTTATTCCGGCTTCGGACAAGGGACCAGTCGCTTCTCTTGAGATATTCCGCCAGGGAGAGAACATCCTTGGAGCGGCTCAGCTTATCAATCCGGCAACCGATTCAGCCGATTACTGGATTCCCGTAAACATTTCTGAACATAGAGGCAAGGATCTCAAGATCAAGATTGAATGCGAAGAAGCGATAGATGCTGTACTCAACGCCATCCGGCAGTCAGACTCGAGAGAGCTGGAGCTGGATGAACCCTACAGGCCATTATACCACTTCTCACCTGAGTTCGGATGGACCAACGATCCCAACGGAATGGTCTATCATGACGGGGAATACCATCTTGCATATCAGGCAAACCCCTATGGAACAAAACATTACAACATGCATTGGGGCAACGCCGTCTCGACTGACCTCGTGCACTGGCAGGACCTTCCTTTCATAGTGGCGCCCGATGAACTCGGAGCAATCTACTCCGGCAGCGCTGTCGTTGACTCGGACAACAGTGCCGGATTCGGAGAGAATGCGATAGTTGCAATGTACACTTCTGCCAGCGACACGCAAAAGCAGAGCATAGCATGGAGCACCGACGGAGGCCGCAGCTACACCAAGCATGAAGGCAACCCGGTACTCGAGGAACCCGGCATAGTGGATTTCAGGGACCCCAAACTTCTCAAGCTTGACGACAGATGGATTGTGTCCGTGGCGGCAGGCGACAGAATAATCTTCTACGAGTCTTCGGACCTCAAGTCCTGGAACAAGCTGAGTGAATTCGGAGAAGGCATCGGAGCCCACGGAGGCGTATGGGAATGTCCCGACCTGATTCCCATGGAATATGACGGACAGGAAAAGTGGGTGCTTATTGTCAACATCAATCCCGGAGGACCCAACGGAGGAAGTGCCGCACAATATTTCATAGGCGACTTTGACGGCAAGAACTTCATTCCTGATCCCCTGCCCTACCCCCTCTGGATAGACGAGGGAATGGACAACTATGCAGGAGTAACCTTCAGCAACACCGGGGAAAGGACCATATTCATGGGATGGATGAGCAACTGGCTCTACTCCGAAAAGACACCCACCGTAGGTTTCCGCAACTGCATGACCATAGCAAGGGACCTGAGCCTGAGATCCAACGGGAAGCATCTCCTGCTCGCTTGCTCCCCTGTCCCTGAAATGCTCGGGGCCCGCGGAGAGGAAGTCAATGTAAAACGAGCAATGAGGGACGGAGAATGTGACATACCGGAAATATTGCCGCAGAACAACGGCGCATACGAACTGTGCTTCAATGTCAAGCCGGGAGCGAGCGGCAAATTCTCAATGAAGCTGTACAACTCCATGAACGAAGAGATGGTGTTTGATCTGGATTTCAACAACCTCACCATCAACCTCGACAGATCCCGCAGCGGCCTGGTTGACTTCTCGGAGGACTTCGGGAAGAGCAACATTCTCGGACATCTTGTCAAGAGGGACAACTACGACGTACGTCTGTTCGTTGACACGCACTCTACGGAACTCTTCATCAATGACGGAGACGTGTCGTTCACAAACACCGTATTCCCCTCAGAGCCGTTCAACAGCATGAAACTCGCCTCCTCCGACGCAAAAATCGGAGACATCAGCATTTATCCGATTCAATAGCTGTCCGACAGAAATAAAGGGCAAAAAAGAGAGGGTGACGCCAACGCGGTCACCCTCTTTGTTTCAGGCTATAATTGAGCCTGGCGGATTTCATTTAAAATGACTACCTGTATATCTCGTTCTGCTCCCAATCGGTAAGCTGGATCTGATCATAGGGAATCGCGAAGAGAACAGGAGCTGAACTGTTGTGCCACTTCCAGGTAACCTGCGCGGAAGCCTCCGTAGAATAAGCATCATTGACAGTCATACCGTTCTCGTCAGCCTGGTGTATCGCAGACAATCCGGGAGTACGATGCGCGAAGTGTTCCTCCATGACCGGTGTTATTCGCCCTGTACGCACCAGATTGAACCAACGGTGCCCCTCAAAATTAAGTTCGAGCAGATTTTCGTTTTCTATCACGAGCCTCATGTCATCAATCGATCCACTTGCGACAGGAGCCGCTCCGGCACGGGTACGGACAGCATTCACATACGCAGCCGCATCGCCCAATTCACCAGTCTGCCCAGTTTCGTTGAGACATTCCGCATACATCAGAAGGACGCCGGCATAACGGTAAATGATATTGTCACAGCTGGACCTGCTGATGCCGGAAGATTCACAGGCGAAATCAAAATATTTCAGAGATGTCGGCATGCACGCATGCGTGGCACCGCTTGCACCTAAAACCACCTCAACCTCATCGGATGCAACAGACTGACTCTGCTCGTCGTAGATTCCAGCATAGGTCAACGCCGAATAACGCTCATCGTTCGGATCCTCACGCAATTTGTTCCACAAGGCCCAAGTCATTACGAACGTGCTGTTCCCGACCTCTGCAACCGTAAGACTCGAGGGAGTTCCGTCGGGATAAGTATATGCCGGCTGGTCATTAGGCACGCCAAGAGGAACACAACGAGTCATAAGGTCATTTTCAACAACTGTTGAGCCATTGTTGAACTGTGCGGCAAAGATCACTTCTTTCCCGATAGGATTGGTTGAATCATAAATTCTGGACACACTCTCTTCAAGCCCAAGCATTGACGGATTGTCCTTTGAATATTTCAACACATTGTCAAGGGTTGTCTTCGCCCCGGAGAAATTGCCCCTGGTCATCTGGACATCGGCCAGCATCGTCCATGCGGCAATTCGTGTCGCGCGGCCCTTCATCGAAGGGTCTGAATAGCTGTCAGGGAGATCCTTGATTGCCTGTGCGAGATCCTCCTCTATCCTGGAGTAGACATTGTCAAGCGGTTCGCGTCCATAGCTGTACAGAGTCGTATAGTCATCTATGACTTCCGTAGTCAGAGGCACAGGGCCGAACAGACGGACAAGGTTGAAATAGGCATAGGCACGGAAAAACAACGCTTCCCCTTCATACTGGGTTCTGTTTGTCTCACTTACATTTTCCAGTCTGTCCAATACAGTGTTGCAACGGTTGATCATATTGTAGCTGTACTCCCATATCTGGGAAGTAATGCCGAGAGTAGCGTCCCAGGAGCTCTCGTTGAGACGTATATGATCCTGTGAATTGTTCCGCTTGAAGTCATATGCTTCATCGGTGGCAAGACCGTTGACAAGAAATATCCGTTCAGATGTAACTCTCAGATAGTAGTATGAATCCAGAAGGATATTCAGCACTTCGCTGTCATCCTTTCCATACGTTTCCATCTGCATAGTATCTGTCGGATACTTGTCAAAATCCGCATTGCTGCAGGAATACAAGCCAAATGCAGCCACACCAAGCAACAGAATTGCAGTATTTCTTATCGTTTTCATCGTATTCAAATCCATTAGAAATTAATGTTCAGGCCAAGAGTCATAACACGGGCGATAGGATATCCGCCATAGTCAACGCCGTTGTTGGTGGCAGAGTTACCTTCATTATTTACCTCAACGGTATAGCCGGGATAATTGTCGAATGTCCAGAGGTTCTGGAAATTGGCGCTTATGCGGATTGAAGACATTCCAACCTTTTCGCATATTCTGCGAGGAATCGTGTAGCCGATTGCAAGGTTGCGGATACGCAGGAAGCTTGCATCATACAGATAGCGGGTACTGGGGCCAATGTTTGAACCGAGATTGTTGGTTCCAGCCTTGTGAGAATAACCGCTTCCCGTATCCTCCGCCGAATGCCAGCGCCCAAGGCCGGACTCCGCAAGTACATTGTCGTCATAACGGTTAAGTGTAAAGGCTCTTGCCGCCGCATAAATGACATTTCCTCCGACCTGTCCGTCAATGGTCAGGGCAAGATCAAAATTCTTGTAGGCAAATGTATTGTTCCATCCGAAAGTGAAGTCCGGCTGATAGTTGCCTACGAGCTGGTAGTCATTGACGTCAATTATCCCGTCATTGTTATAATCCTCAAACATGAGGTCGCCCAGATTCTGGGTACCATTATACATAGGCTTGCTCAGATCCTCCTCCGTGTTGAAAGTTCCTATCACCTTGAGCATATACATGTCACCCATAGGGCGGCCGACATAATTGCGTATTACATTGCCCCAGGAATTTCCGGCATTCTGGTTAGACAACTGAGTCTGTCCATTGGCAAGAGAAAGGATCTTGTTACGGTTCATTGACCAGTTGATTGTGGATTCCCATGTGAATTCTCCGACGAAAGGACGTCCCATCAACTGGATTTCAATTCCCTTGTTCTCTATCTGGCCTGAATTCATGTTGATTGTCCCGGATATTCCGTTGAAATTCGGGATATTGGCAGGCATCACGATGTCACTGACACGATGATATAGATCGACAGTCAGGTTAGCTCGCTCCCAAGCCCCTATGTCAAAACCAAGATCCCACTGGCGATTCGTTTCCCAACCAAGGAAACGGTTAGAGTATTCCTCGGGATAATATGAAGGAAGAGTTGTCGTTCCGAACACCACGTTGTGGTCGGTGCCCAGAGCCGAAAGCCAGGCATAGTCGTTTCCTATCTGGTCATTACCCGTAACACCATAGCTTACACGCAATTTTGCAATGTCGAGCCAACTTGCCATCTCGGCAAAAGGCTCCTCGGAAATGTTCCACGCACCGGACGCGGAATAGAAAATACCGGCGCGGTTGTCAGGGCCAAACTTGCTTGAACGGTCGCGGCGTATTGACGCAGACAAGACGTACTTGCTGTCATAATCATATATGAGACGGGCGAACAAGGCATCAAACAAATATTCCGTGTTCTCGGAAGATCCGTCATGAAGGATAGCCCCGTTCACATTGTGTATGCTGGTATTGTTGTAGGCAACAGGATTGTCGGCATCCGTACGGTCATCCTGACGAACCCAAAAGCCGCTGTTGTACTCGGTGTCATAACCGGCAACAAAATTGAAATTGTGCTTCTCGGCAAGAGTCCACTCGTACGTCGCAGTGGTCGACCAGTAAATGTTGTAGCCGAACCCTGATTGTCTGTAGGCATCAATCGCATTGAGGTAAGGAGTGGAAATGTTTCCGGTATACTCGTTGCCGAGCAAATAGGCACTCTGATAGTAATCCTGCCTGTAAGACCTGGTGATGAAGTTCAGGGAAGAATGTATGGTGAGTCCCTTTATCGGTCTTATATCCAGATAGGCATTATTAATCGAGGAAATGTATGTCTTGTCATTTTGGTTCTCAAGAAGATTGGTGACAGGATTTCTCCACTGGTTGTTCAATCCGTAATTCGGAGTACCGTTCTTTCCTGCATAATGCTGTGACGTCTGGGTATAGTCACCATTGGGCTGGTAGACCGGCAATATGGGAGAAGCGGTAAGTGCCTCAGCAATAATTCCGGTAACGTCAGAAGTGTTGCCGCCGTACGGGCGCTGTGTGCGGGTCTTGCTCCATGTTGGCGAGAAACTTACACCGAAAGTAAGCCAGTCCGTAATGTCAACGTCAAAACCGCCTTTGACTGAAATCTTCTTGTAGAACGAATTCAGCAGAATTCCGTCCTCGTCTTGAAGGCCAACAGAGAAATTGTATCTTATCTTGTCGGTTCCTCCTGAGAGGCTCACTGTGCCGCGCGTGTTCAGAGCATTGCGGAAAATTGCGTCCTGCCAGTTTGTGTCAAGATAATTCCCGCTTTCACGCAAGGCAAGCAATTCTGGATACTGATCGATGGAGCCATTATTCGTACGGGCCTCTATTATCATGTCAAGATACTCGCTCGAGTTAAGGACATCAACATATCTCTGAGCCTGACTTATACCCGCCTGGGCCGAAAAACTTACTCGCGGTGCGCCAGAACGTCCGCGCTTGGTCGTGATCATTATCACGCCGTTTCCTGCTTTCGATCCATATATGGCCGACGAGGCCGCATCCTTCATTACCTGTATGCTCTCAATGTCTGCGGGGTTCAGACTGTTGAACAGATCGCTGTCGGTTGTGGGATAACCGTCAATCACATAAAGCGGGTCATTCCCGCTGTTGATTGAACCGGCACCACGGATACGGATTGCAGGAGCAGATCCCGGAGATCCGTCCACCTGCTGCAGGGAAAGGCCCGAAGACAGGCCCACAAGGGTTTGGGCAACATTCGATGTCGGCATTTCAGCAATCTTGTCAGCATCCACGGTTGCAATCGCAGTAGAGACTGAGCGCTTGGTGATTGTTCCGTAACCTACCAGGACAGCCTCCTCCAAGGCCTCGGTACTCACCTCAAGCACCAAATCAATGTTCGTCCGTCCGTCAACGGGAACCTCAAGATCAGAATAACCGATACTGGACACAACCAGCACCGCATCCGGAGCGACCTCTATGGAATAATTGCCGTCAAGATCGGTAATGACTCCATTCGAAGTGTTTCCCTTGTCAACAACTGCGGCGCCTATAACAGACATGCCGCTTTGATCACTGACTTTTCCGCTTACACGAATCTTCGTTTGTGCAAATGAAGAGACGCTGAAAAGCAAGGACACAAAAACCGCCAGCATGACAAATGCCGGGCGGCTCAGGTTATTAGTCATTTTCATCAGCAAATTGGTTAATAATTATGTTGGTTAATTTATGTCTCAAATATAATAAAATAGCTTATTAACGTTACCGACATTGCCAAAATATATCACGCCTGCGCAGATGGGAAAATAAAAAAATGCGATGGCCTTCGGCCACCGCATAAAACTGAATTAATATTATCCTAGAACCTGTACCTGATTCCCAGTGCAAATCCGTCCCAGCCGAAGACATTGCCTCCGGTGAAATAAATCGCCGGCCTCCAGTCAAGGGAGAAATTGAGGGGCACACCCGGAACCGCAAACTCAGCTCCTACCTGTCCGACAACAGCTGCAGAGAACATTGTAACCACATTTCCGTTATCATCATGGCCATTCACAAGCCCGAGAGAAGCACCAGGTCCTACGTAGAAATTGAAATTGCCGGCGCTGCCGAGGTCGAAATCATAAATTCCGGTGAGACGGAAACCGTTGCTCATGAATCCGAGATCAGCCTCAAGGAAGTTTGCACCTCCAAGGTAATGCTGATATGAAACTTCAGCCCCGTAACCTACACGTACGCCTATGCTCTTGGGCTGGGCGCTTGCTGCACAAGCGAATGCAAGGGCAACAAGAATTACTGCAAAAATCTTTTTCATAATTCTAATGATTGAAAATTAAACCATACCTGAAAAACCAAGGAAAGCCATTGCCATAATGCTGACCGTAATGAGCGCTATGGGCAAGCCTCTGAACGACTTGGGCACATTGCTGAGTGCCAGATGTTCGCGCAAGCCGGCGAAGAGGCACATTGCAAGTCCATAGCCGAGAGATGTGGCAAGGGCATAAACAGTGGCCTCGCCAAGATTCAGCAGATGTGAAGCCGTGCCGCCGAAAGCGAATTCCTTGGTCACAACAGTTATCGCAACACCGAGCACAGCGCAGTTTGTGGTAATCAAAGGAAGGAAAATTCCCAAAGCCTGGTAGAGGGACGGACTTGTCTTCTTGAGAACAATCTCGACCATCTGGACCAGTGCCGCAATCACCAGGATGAAGGAAATCGTCTGAAGGAATTCCAGCCCGAACGGAGCCAGCACATAACTGTTGAGAAGATATGTGACGACTGTCGCCAGCGTGATCACGAAGCATACGGCACCGGACATCCCGGCTGCCGTGGAAAGTTTGTTCGAAACACCCAGAAACGGACAGATGCCAAGGAACTGGGCGAGCAGGATATTGTTTACAAATATCGCTGAAACTATGATAAGCAGATATTCTCCCATGGTCGTTACTTTTTAGCAAGGAACTTGTTGAACAGCACCATAAGATAGCCCAGCACAAGGAAGGCGCCTGGAGCCATCACGAACGCAAGGATGCCGTCGCCGGCAATGAATTTCCATCCGAAGACGGAACCGTTGCCGAGTATCTCGCGAACTATTCCGATCACCGTCAAAGACAGGGTAAAGCCAATGCCGATACCGATGCCGTCAAGAGCCGAATCAACCACATTATGCTTGTTGGCGAAAGCTTCGGCTCTGCCAAGCACGATACAGTTCACGACAATAAGCGGAATGAACAAGCCCAGTGTCTCGTATACGGCAGGGACAAAGGCCTGCATCAGGAACTGAAGCACGGTAACGAAAGTCGCAATGATCACGATATAAACCGGTATACGGACTTTGTCGGGAACTGCAGGAGCGACAAGGGATATCACCATGTTGCTGAGAATGAGCACGAACATTGTTGCCAGTCCCATTTCAAGACCGTTCATGGCAGAAGTTGTCGTTGCGAGAGTCGGACACATTCCCAGCACAAGGGAGAAAGTGGGATTGTCCTTGACAAATCCCTTTGTAATCAATGACATCTTACTCATTATCCTTTCCTCCTTCATTTTCCTTGATCGTATTGTATGCTTCAACTGCATTCGAAAGGGCAAGGGCATAAGCTCTTGAAGTGATGGTTGATGCCGTTATCGCATCCACATCCCCGCCGTCCTTCTTAACGGTAAGGGATTTTTCCGCCGGATTCCAGCCCTTGAACTGATTGATGAAGTTCTCGTCAGTCTGGCATTTTGCGCCAAGGCCCGGAGTCTCACTCTGAGAGAGCACCGTAGTATTGTGGATTATTCCGTCGTCCGTGATGCCTACCATCACGGTTACCGGACCGCCAAAGCCGTTTGCAGACGAAATGATCGCATAACCGGTATCCTCAACCTTGTAGTAAGAATACTGTACGTCTCCGACCGTCACGACATCAGCCTCGGCATTGCCGCTGAACGGCGGAAGCACCTTGGCAATGGAAGCATTGGTCTTGGCCACCTGCGCGGCATCAATCGGTTCCTTGGTCACAGCATATGCTGCCGCAAGGACCGCAGAGCACACAAGGCATACGGCCGACAGGCAAATAACCATGTTGCGAAGTGTTGATTTTGCTGCCATGTCCTAATTCCTCCCGTATTTTTTCTGGTGGAACCACATGTTGAGCAGAGGAACCACACAGTTCATTATCAATATCGCAAACGAAACGCCTTCCGGATAAGAGCCGAAATAACGAATCATCATAACGATGAAACCAATCCCTATTCCGTAGATGATTCCGCCGGTACGGCTCATCGGAGAAGTGACATAGTCGGTCGCCATGAAGCAGGCACCGAGAATAAGGCCTCCCGTCTTGAGGTTGAACAATACCCCGGAATACATCGTAGGATCAATTGAATTGAATATGAAAGAAATGAGCGCCACCGTAGCAAAGATGCTCAGAGGTATCCATATCTTTACGACCTTGCGGACCAGAAGATAGGCAAAGCCCACAAGCAGTGCCAGAGCGGAAATTTCGCCGGCAGAACCTCCGATGTCCGTAAGCAGCGTCTGGAGCGTGTAGTTGTTCGCCTCCATGAATTCGGGAATCGAACTTCCTGACAGCAAAGCCTCCTTGAGAGCACTGAGCGGGGTCGAACCGGAGACCGCGTCCACACTCTGCACAAAACCTGAAGGCATCGTCCAGTCCGTCATGTAGGTCGGGAACGAAATCAGAAGGAAGACACGTCCGGTGATTGCCGGATTGAACACGTTCTGCCCCAGTCCGCCGAATGTCATCTTCGCCACGCCGATGGCCACGACAGCTCCGATGAACACGACCCACCATGGAGTCGTTGCCGGAAGGTTCATGGCAAGCAGAAGTCCTGTCACAACGGCAGAAAGATCCCCGATTGTGGATGGACGGTGAAGCAGCCACTTTGTTATGGCCCATTCGATGAGCACGCATGAAGCCACGCTGACGGCAAGGACCAGCAACTCACTCCAGCCATAGAAAATCACGGAGACGAGAATCGCCGGAGCAAGCGCAATGATCACATCCCTCATCAATATTGAGGTGGAGGTCTTTACGTGAATGTGCGGAGACGGTGAAACCAAAAACTTATCCATCATATTCATTCTATTTTACAGCCTCGGCAGCAGCCTTTGCGGCAGCGGCACGCGCACGGATTATACCCATTACCAAGCCCTTGGCCTGACGGATATTGTCAAGCAAAGGTATATATGCCGGACAGCTGTACAGACAGCAGCCGCACTCTATGCAGTCCTGAACCGCATTCTTCTCCAGGCCGCTCATGTCCCCGGCCTTATAGAGACGGTTCAGCAGGAACGGCTCCAGCCCCATAGGGCAGGCGTCTGAACATTTGCCGCAGCGTATGCAGTTTGTCTGAGGCTTGCGCTTCGTGGCAGCTTCGCTCAAATACAGGATAGACGAAGAGCCCTTGACCGCAGCCGCGTCAATGTTGCTGATGGCCTTTCCCATCATCGGCCCTCCGCTGATGATCTTAGCGGCACCCTCGGGAATCCCGCCGGCCTGCTCAATGATGAAAGACAGCGGAGTTCCTATGCGGAAAAGATAGTTGTGCTGTTTTTCCACAGGAAGGCAGTCCCCGGTAACCGTAAGAGTATTGGTCACAAGAGGCTTGTTCTTCTGCACTGCCTCATAAACCGCAAGAGCAGTCGCCACGTTCTGCACTACTGCGCCCGCATCTATAGGCAGGCACCCGGACCTCACCTGACGGTGAAGCACGGCATCTATCAATTGCTTCTCACCGCCCTGAGGATAACGTTTCTTCAGGGACAGGACCTCAATGTCAGGATAACCCAGCCTCGCCACGGAAGCCCTGAGCGCATCTATGGCCTCGGGCTTGTTCTCCTCTACGCCAATCACGCAACGGCACCCCAGAACTTTCTGCATCAATGCGGCACCGACCACAATCTCATCCGGACGCTCAACCATGATGCGGAAGTCGCTCGTAAGGTAAGGCTCACATTCCGCTCCGTTAATGATCAGACATTCGGCCACCTTACCGGGAGCAGGATTCAGTTTCACATGCGCGGGGAAGGTCGCACCTCCGAGGCCAACCACTCCGCCAGCCTTGATTTTCTCAAGAATAACAGCCTTGTCGGCAGGAATTTCGGTCACAAGATCAGAAGACAGGTCAATTCCCTCAGCCCACTCGTCACCCTCTACGGCAATCTCGACATGAGGGACAGGTTTCCCGGCCAGATCCTTGCGGCTGACTATTCCCTTGACCGTGCCGGAAACAGGCGAATGAATGAAGGCTGACACGAACCCGCCGGGCTCGGCTATTACCTGGCCGGCCTTGACCTTGTCGCCGGCTGCCACAACAGGCTTCGCAGGAGCCCCGATATGCTGACACATCGACACGTAAACCGTCGGAGGCAGAGGCAAGGTCTCTATCGCGCAGTTCCTGGAGATCTTGTTGTCGGCAGGATGGACGCCTCCTATTGAAAATGTAATCTTACTCATTTGCACTTTCCTTTTTTTCCGGATTCTCAACAGGTTCAGCCGCCGCAGCTTGGGCAGGCTTTGCTGCAGGCTTGGCCGACTCGGCAGAAGGAGCAGCTTTCGGGGCGGCAGGCTTGGCGGGAATTACCGGGAAATTCACCGCATGAATGGCACCGGTAGGACATTCGGCCACACACTTCTTGCAGAGTTTGCACTTGGTGAAATCAATGTAGGCGAGATTGTTCTCAACCGTAATCGCTCCGTGAGGGCATACCTTGGCACATTTTCCGCAGCCTATGCAAGCGGCAGAACAAGCCTTGCGTGCCACACCTCCCTTGTCCTGATTGATGCAGCACACATAAATCCTCATGGAACGGGGCCCCTTGTTGCGAAGTTCAATGACATTCTTGGGGCAAGCCTTCACACAGGCGCCGCAGGCGGTACACTTCGACTCGTCAACCACAGGAAGCCCTGTCTCCGGATCCATGGAGAGAGCCCCGAACTGGCAGGCTGCCACACAGTCGCCGCACCCCACGCAACCATAAGAACATCCGGTGTCACCGCTGTACAGTGCGGCCTTGACACGGCATGACTGGACTCCGTCATAAATGTTGATCCTTGGCCTGTTGGCACAAGTTCCGTTACAGCGGACCACGGCAACCTTGGGAGCCTTTTCTTTGACTTCGTAGCCGAGAATCGCGGCCACTTTCTTCATCACATCGTTGCCTCCTACTGGACAGAACATGCTGTCCAGGTTCGGAGCCTTGACGGCAGCGTCCGCAAATGCGCGGCAGCCGGCAAATCCACATCCGCCACAGTTGGCACCGGGCATTACCTTCTCCACCTCATCTATACGCGGATCCTCCTCGACCTTGAACTTCTTCGCCACCCAATAAAGGACAAGCGCCAGAATCAAGCCGACAAGCGTAAGAATCACGATGGTCAGGACAATAGTGTTTGTCATTATTTTTTGATGTTAAATATATATTCGTTCCTGAGCCTGCCGCGCATGAGCCACAGGCAGAAATAATAGACCGCCACGGCCGCTATCGCGGACAGGCCGGCATACAGCTCTGACAGACCGGCAGCAACTGCAGCCAGAAGCACCGCCACCAGAATGACCAGAGGAACCATGTAGGCAAGAGCCACGGCCTTGTGCCCCATCGAAGCCTTCAGCACGACATTCACCTCATCGCCAGGCTTGATGTCTGACCAGCCGGAAGTCGGCAGTTCGACAGTCTTTATCTTTGACTCCCCCAAAGAGCAGAAGCCCTTTGCGTGACAGGCACTGCACGCCGACTCGGAGACTATCTCAACGGTAGTCACCTCAGGTGTAACGCTTACCACCCTGCCTCTGTGCGATATTTCGTTACTCGAATTCATTGCTGCTGTTCATTGCAGATTCAACCGGCATGTTCGCCGCACGGATGTCCAAAGTATCATCATCCTCTATGAACTTCACCTGGTTGCCCTTGAAGCGCATGGGGATTTCCGTAGTCTGTCCGTTACGGTGTTTTGCTATTATGATCTGTGTCTTTTCCTTCTCGCCTTCATTCTCGCTGAGTCCGACAAAATCCGGACGGTGTATGAAGATCACGAGGTCCGCATCCTGCTCGATGGATCCCGATTCCCTCAAATCCGAAAGCTGAGGCTTTCCGCCGCCGCCCATACGGCTTTCAGCCATACGTCTCAGCTGGGACAGCGCGATAATCGGCACATTGAGTTCCTTCGCGGTGGCCTTCAGGGTACGTGAAATGGCGGCTACCTCCTGCTCTCGCATTCCGCGAAGCTCGGGCGGGCCCTGCATCAACTGCAGATAATCCACTATGATGAGCCTGACCCCCTTGTTCTTCACCAGATTCTTCGCCTTGGTCCTGAACTCCATTATCGGCAAACTGGGAGTATCATCTATATACAACGGAGCCTTTGAAAGATCCCTGATCTTGTATTCCAGCTGTTCCCACTCGTAGTTTTCCATCTTCGCTCCGCCCTTTATCTTGTCGGGATCAAGCCCCGACTCCGCAATCATCAGTCGGGTTGCAAGCTGTATGACAGGCATTTCAAGCGAAAAGAAAGCCACAGGCATATGATGGTCAACAGCGGCATTGCGGGCGATGTTCAGCGAGAAAGCAGTCTTTCCCACAGAGGGGCGCGCGGCGAGGATTATAAGGTCTGACGGCTGCCATCCCATCGTTATCCTGTCGATGCTCACAAAGCCGGACGGAACACCACTCAGTCCACCGCAGTCCTGCATCTCCTCAATGCGCTTCATGGCGCTGTTGATTGCGCTGCCGATATCCTGGACCTCATTGCGGACATTCGTCTGTATCGCATCGAAAATGCGGGTCTGGGCCTTGTCGATAAGGTCATCCACCTTCACCGACTCGTCATACGAATCGCGCAGGATATCATAGGACGCGGTTATCAGGTCGCGCTGTATGGTCTTCTGCTTGAGTATCTTTATGTAATACTCAATATGTGCGACAGAACCGACTTTTTCAGAAAGATTTGCAAGAGTCACCGCTCCTCCGACGGACTCGAGATTGCCCAAAGCCTTGAGCTTTGAAGACACGGTGACAATGTCAACAGACGTGTGCTCGTTGACAAGAGCACACATGGCCTCGTAAATCATCCTGTGCCTGGGATCGTAAAAACAGGAGAGCGTAAGTTCCTCCATCGCCTGGTCCACGCACATGGGCTCAAGCAGCATGGCGCCCAGCACGGCTTCCTCAACATCGGAAGCCTGGGGCGGCTTGTTGCCCATCTCGAGGCCTATGGTCTCAAGATCGGCCTGCTGGTCCTTTTTTCTGGAACTTCCTCTTGTCTTCTGAACCGGCATCAGAATTCAGAAACTAGATGTCCGGATTCACGATAATCCTTCCGCAATGCTCGCAGATCACGAGTTTCTTTCCGGAAGCTATGTCAATCAGCCTCTGAGGAGTGATTGTGTGGAAGCATCCGCCACAGGCATCTCCGTAAGTGCCGTCATCATTCTTGGGGAACAGTGAGACCACGGCAAGATGATTGTGCGTACTGTTGCGTATGCGCTCATAGGCGCTGATTGTCCTCTCGTCAAGTTTTGAGGTGAAGTTCTTGCGCCTTTCCTCAAGAGCGCTTTCCTCCTTGGCCGTAGATTCCACTATTGTGGCGAGCTCGCCCTTCTTGGCTTCAAGATCAGACTCAAGTATTGCCAGGGAATCATTTATTTTCTCCATATCGGCCTTGCATCCGTCAATAGCCTCGCGGGCCTCGTTGATATGCTTCTCGGCTATGGCCTTGAGCAGCCCCTGGTTCTCGAGTTCCTTGTTGATCGAGTCGTATTCGCGGCTGTTGGTGATGTTCTCCAGCTGGCTGCGATACTTCTCCATCTCCTCCTCAAGCTCGGCAATCTGCTTCTTTGAGTCCTCGATGTTCTGGTTGTATCCTTCTATCATCTGCTCGGCGCGGGCATACTTAGCCTTCTTGGCGTCAAGCTCACCTTCCAGCTCGGCGACTTCCTCAGGCAGCTCTCCCCTGAGCTGCACAAGCTTGTCAATCTCCATGTCCGTTGCCTGAAGCTCATAGAGCGTCTTCAGTTTCTCCTGAGCGACCTGCTCGCTCTCTGCAAAATTCTTCTGCAGCGACACAAAGGTTTCGCGCTCGTCGACGGGAGTCACAACCTTGGTCGTTTTCTTGGTAGTAGCCATATATTATTGAATGTTTATTCAGCCAATATCGCATTCAATGAACGCGAACTGCAAAGTTACGAATTTTTTTTGATTTCTTCGAGGCGCTGCCTTATGTTTTTCAAGTGCTCCAGCACCTTCGCGCTCTTGTCCGCCGGCGCCCTGTCCGACAGCATCTGATTCTCCGCACCTTTAAGCGTCATGCCCTTCACCCTCACCAGATAATGAATCTGCCTCAACGCCTCGATGTCGGATGCGGTGAAGAGCCTGTTGCCCTTTGCATTGCGCGACGGCTTGACAAACGAAGAAAACTCCCGGGCCCAGGAGCGCACAAGAGGCACAGTCTCGCCCAGCATCGCCGCAACCTCGCCTATGGTCCAGTATAACTTCTCCATATCAGTCCATTGATTGTCTGGTATTGGCCGACATGTAAAGCATGTTGGCATAATCCGCCGGAGTCACGGACCCGAAGAAATAGTTGATCGGGTCAAGCGTCTCGTCGCCGCGATGCAGTTCGTAGTGAAGATGGGGCGCGAAAGACCGTCCGCTCATTCCTACCGTTCCGATCTGCTGGCCGGCCTTCACGGTCTGCCCCGTCCGGACACTGCGGCTTTCGAGGTGTGAATACACGGACACATAACCGTCCGCATGGCTTATTTCAACAGAATTCCCGCTTCTTTTTGTGGACCCTGACGCCGTGACCACCCCATCGCCGGAGGCATACACCGGAGTACCGCGAAGGACAATGAAGTCAAGGCCTTCGTGCCACACATACGCCTTGAAGAAGGGATCCAGCCGGCTTCCAACAGACGCCCCTATCTGAGGGAAGGAAATGTCTTCCAGGGGCAATTTCATCGGCGGCATCACCAATGCGCTGTCCCGCAGGGAATCGAAGATTTTCCGGAACGAGGCCTCCACATCAGCGGCGACGGCAAGCAGGCTGTCGGACTTGTCCCTCGCATATTCATCAAGCCGGCTCGCCGGAATGGTGTCGCTCGCATTGAGGAAACTGAGGCGGCCGGACGGATCAATGTCAGGGGCGCTTGTATGAAAGATCTGCTCGTATATCTCATTGTCCTTGTGCTGAAGGCCGGCGACGGCATCCTTGATGAGCTCAGCCCTCGGGGCCAGGTCGGGATAGAGACGCTCATACATCCTTATCTCCCTCCTGAGACTCCGCTCCGTGTCGGTACGGAAAAATATCGCGAACACCACGTACACCAGTACGGCGGCGAGCAGGGTCGAGAAAATGTACTTGACGAGAAAACCGACAGCTTTCCCGGCACTTCTTCTGACCCGGCCGAAGCTGAAGCTGCGGCTGTCAAATTCCATGACCCTGCGGTCAGTCCTCCTTTCACTTCGAGCCATTTTCCGCCCTCCCCCTGCGCAAAAGTTCCATCGTGCTGGTGGTATGTTCGTTCATGTATTCCTCACGGCGGCGGTCCACCATCGCCTGGTATTCCTCCACCGGCATGTTGATGTCAAGATAATTCATCGGGTTCACGCGGCCGCCCATGTACAGCACTTCATAGTGAAGATGGGCTCCCGTCGACTTGCCGGTGTTGCCGACGGTGCCGATACGGTCCCCGCGATGCACCTTCATTCCTTCGGCGACCTCGATCGTGTTGAGGTGGGCATAACGGGTTTCATAGCCGTAACCGTGGTCGAGAACAATCTCGTTGCCGTATCCGCGGTACTGGAAGGACACCTTCTTTACCACGGCATCACCGGTGGCATATACCGGATTGCCGATGAATGAGGCGAAATCCTGACCCTGGTGACGGCGGCTGTCTCCGTATATCGGGTCAGTGCGGAACCCGAAGCCGCTCGACAGATAAAACGTCCCGGGCTTCGGCAGTATCGGCGGCACGTTGGGCACGCATGACATCATATCTCCGGACTGGGCAGCAACCTGCGCGACCTCGTCAAGCGACTTGCTGTTGACATAGACCCTCTTCATCAGGGCATCGGCACGCAGCACGGTGCGCTTCAGCGCCGAATTCGCCCCAAGCCTTTGGAGCTCGGCATAGCGGTTCACGCCTTCCAGGCCGGAGTTCTTCACTTCGGCCGGAATCGGTGACAGGCCATAGATCGAACGGTACACATCGTCGTCACGGCTCTCGATTCCGTTCAGCGTGCGCTCGCTCTGGTCCAGCTCCATGTTGAGCACATTGATTTTGGCTTCCAGCCTGGCGTGACGACGCTTTAGATAGGCCGTCTTCGGCAGATCCAGACCGAGAACCGACGTGTATATCCAGAAATACATGAACACAAGGCCGATTCCCGCAATCACAAGCAAGGCCATGCGCAGCGGCCTGCGGAATTTCGGGACCGTCGGAGTGTCGTAAGTCAGCGTGTCCGGATTGAAAACATATTTCGCCATATCCGTGCAAAAATAGGGATTTTTCTGTAATTTTGTGGTTTGTATACATATTGAAAACCATGACTTCCAACGAAATTAGACAGAAATTTCTTGACTTCTTTGCATCCAAAGGACATACCATTGTACCTTCCGCACCGATGGTAGTCAAGAATGACCCCACGCTGATGTTCACCAACGCCGGGATGAACCAGTTCAAAGATATTTTCCTGGGCAATGCCACGGCTCCATACAGGCGGGCCACCGATTCTCAAAAATGCCTCAGGGTAAGCGGCAAGCACAATGACCTTGAAGAGGTGGGACACGACACTTACCACCACACCATGTTCGAGATGCTCGGCAACTGGAGCTTCGGGGACTACTTCAAGACCGAAGCCATAGACTGGGCGTGGGAGCTTCTGACCGAAGTTTACGGAATCGACAGGAACCTGCTCTACGCCACAGTATTCGAAGGATCTGCCGAAGACGGCACAAGCCTTGACACTGAAGCCCGCGCAGCGTGGCTCAAGCATCTTCCGGAGGACCACATCCTGCTGGGAAACAAGCACGACAACTTCTGGGAAATGGGCGATACCGGCCCCTGCGGACCCTGCTCCGAGATACACATTGACATACGCTCCGAAGAGGAGAAAAAAGCCAGCGGCATACCCGGCCGCGAGCTCGTCAACAAGTCGGATCCCCACGTGATCGAGATATGGAACCTCGTGTTCATGCAGTACCAGCGCATGGCGGACGGACACCTTGAGCCGCTTCCGGCAAAGAACATCGACACCGGAATGGGATTCGAGCGGCTCTGCGCAGTACTGCAGGGAAAGCGCAGCAACTACGACACCGACATCTTCACCGGCATGCTGGCCAAGATAGGTGAAATTTCAGGGCACAGATACGGAGAAAGCGAAAAGACCGACGTGGCCATGAGGGTAATTGCCGACCACATCAGGGCAATAAGTTTCAGCATCGCCGACGGGCAGCTGCCTTCCAACGTCAAGGCCGGCTACGTGATCCGCCGAATCCTCAGGCGCGCAGTGCGATACGGATACACCTTCCTCGGCCTCACCGAACCATTCCTCTGCAGGCTGGTCGGCCAGCTTGTGCACGACATGGGAGCCGCATATCCGGAAATAGCCAAGCAGCAGAAACTCATTGAGAATGTTCTCCGTGAAGAAGAGATGGCCTTCCTCCGCACCCTCGACCGCGGAATCAAGCTGCTGGACGAATGTCTCGCAAAGTCATCCGAAAGCAAGACCATATCAGGAGAAGACGCGTTCAAGCTGTACGACACCTACGGCTTCCCGATTGACCTGACGGAACTGATAGCCGCCGAGAACGGGTATACGGTCGACATTGACAGTTTCAACGTGGAACTCCAGAAGCAGAAGGACAGGGCCCGCAACGCCACCGCCAACAGTTTCGGAGACTGGACAGTCTACCATCAGGGCGAAGACGTGGAGTTCACGGGATATGACGAGACAGAGACAAGCGGGGTCCTTCTGCTGAAGCAAAGGACCGTAGTGCAGAAGAACAAGGAGATGCTGCAGCTTGTCTTCGACCGAACTCCGTTCTACGGAGAGATGGGAGGAGAAGTGGGAGACAGCGGAGTCCTGGTTTCCGAAGACGGGGAAGAAGTCCGCATCCTGAACACCATCAAGGAAAATGACCTCACCATCCACATTGCGGAGAAGCTTCCGAAGAACTGCAGCGGAAGATTCACCCTCAAGGTTGACTCCGCCCGCCGCAGGCGCATAGCCTGCAACCACAGCTGCACACACCTTCTTGACCGCGCACTGCGCGAGGTCCTCGGTGACCATGTGGAGCAGAAAGGGTCCTATGTATGCGACAAAAACTTCCGTTTCGACTTTTCTCATTTCGAAAAGCTCTCCGAAGAGCAGCTGATCAAGGTGGAAAGCAGGGTGAATGAACTGATCCGCGAGAACCTTCCCCTCGAGGAGAAGCGCAACGCAACCATGGACGAAGCCCGCGCAATGGGGGCAATAGCCCTCTTCGGCGAGAAATACGGCGACCGCGTCAGGGTTGTCAAGTTCGGCCCGAGCATTGAACTCTGCGGAGGCTGCCACACTTCGGCCACCGGCAACATCGGGCTTTTCAAGATACTCGGAGAATCCGCGATTGCGGCAGGAATACGCCGAATAGAAGCCGTAACCGGAGAAGAAGCCGAAAAATATGTCTACGCGATGCAGAATATGCTGAAGACCGCACGCTCATTCTTCAACAATGTGCCGGACCTTGCGGGAGCAATTGCAAAACTCATCGAGGACAACGCCAACTTCAAGAAACAGGCGGAAGAGTTCAACCGCCAGAAAGCCGCAGAGATGGCAAAAATGCTTGAATCGCAGGCCAGGGACGTCAACGGAATCAAGCTCATCGTCGCAAATGTCTCCTCCCAGGGTGACATGAACCCTGCGATGTTACGCACTGCCGCGACACTGCTGCAGAAGAGCATGACCGGTGCGGCACTTGCAGCCGCCTTCCTGAGCGGAGGGAAGCCTCAACTGCTGCTCATGTATTCCGATGACCTTGTCGCTAAGGGACGGAATGCCGGCAAGGACATAAGGGAAGCCGCCAAGCTGATTCTCGGCGGCGGCGGCGGACAGGCTTCGCTTGCGACCGCCGGAGGCAAGATCGCCGAAGGTCTTGACCAGGCCCTCGCTGTCCTTGCCGACATCGCATCCAAGGCGGCGTAACCGCCTGCACCGGACTTGTCCGGACCAAGCCGGGCCAAAAGAACTGCAGAATGAAGAGACTCGACCGTTTCATACTTAAAGCCTTTATCGGACCTTTCGTCGCGATCCTGCTTGTCGTGATCTTCATCCTCATGATGCAGTTCCTGTGGCTCTACATCGATGAGCTCGTAGGCAAGGGACTGGGGCTGCGCGTGATTCTGGAATTCCTCATGTGGGGAGTATTCACTATCCTCCCGCTCGCCATGCCCCTTGCCACGCTGCTGGCATCGATGATGGTGGTCGGCCAGATGGCGGAAAACAACGAGTTGCTCGCCATCAAGGCAGCCGGCGTCTCGTTCTCAAGAATAATCTCGCCGCTGATCGGCGCCGCATTCATAATAGCCGTCGGCGCATATTTCATCGGGGACCGCCTGGTGCCGGAAGCCTACAACCAGATATTCACTCTGCGGGACGACATCGGGCGGACCAAAAACGAGATCAAGATTCCCTCGGGAACATTCTACGACGGAATTGACGGCTATGTGCTCAGGGTAGAGAACCAGGACAAGAAGACGGATATGCTCTATGGAGTCATGGTCTATGACCATACCGGAAACAAGGGCAACACGTCACTGACCATCGCAGACTCTTCCCGGATCAGCATGTCAAAAAGCAAGGACTACCTGATATTCACCCTGTTCAACGGCTCCACCTACCAGGAAGACAACACCGTCCGCTACAAGGACACCAGCCTTGTGCTGCAGCACGTCAACTTCGACAGGCAGGAACTGATAATCCCGCTGGCGAACTACAGTTTCGAGAAGTCCGACTCCAGCAGGTTCGGAGACCAGGCAAAGTCAATGAGCACGGCACAGCTCAAGCACCAGAGCGATTCGCTGCACCACTTCGTCGACTCCATGAACATCGTCAACTACAAGACCCTGAACATGATGAAGACCTTCCTGGAGAGCAACCAGCTGGACACCGCTGTGAGGAACCCGAACAGGCAGGAGTTCAGCAGCGCCAATTTCATGAAATGGGACAACCCTCAGAGCGAGCTCAGGGCATTTCAGGGTGCGGCAGAAAGGGCATCCCAGTTCAACAGCGACATCGGGACTCTCAAATTCAACGTATTTGAGCAGGACTACTACATAAGGCACACCGACATCGAGTTCCTGAAGAAATTCGCACAGGCTCTCGCCTGCTTCATCCTCTTCTTCATCGGCGCGCCCCTGGGTTCGCTGATACGCAAGGGAGGGCTCGGCACCAGTGCCATCATTTCAGTCCTGTTCTTCGTGCTGTATTGGGTAATTGACATATCCGGGACAAAACTTGCGAGGGACGGGGCAGTTGACGCCTCAACCGGAGCATTCATATCCGCATATGTATTAATTCCCATAGGGGCTTTCCTGACGTGGAAGGCAATCAATGATTCTGAAATATTCAACATGGACCAGTTCAAGTCATGGTGGCGGAGAATCAAGAGCAAGATCAGCAGATTCTTCCGTCCGGTACGCATAGTCTACATGGGCACTCCCGAATTTGCCGTCAAGCCACTGGACGCCCTGATAAGGAACGGCTACAAGGTTGTCGGAGTCGTGACCGTGGCCGACAAGCAGAGCGGACGCGGCCTGAAAGTCAACGAAAGCGCAGTCAAGCGCTATGCTGTTGAACACGGAATTCCGGTTCTCCAGCCTGTCAGGCTGAAAGACCCCGAATTCCTTTCCGCCCTCAAGGCCTGGAAACCCGACATGTTCGTGGTGGTCGCTTTCCGTATGCTTCCGGAAGAAGTCTGGAGTATCCCCCGTCTCGGAACATTCAATCTGCATGCTGCACTGCTTCCGCAGTACAGAGGGGCTGCGCCGATCAACTGGGCGCTCATAAACGGAGAAAAGATGACCGGAGTCACCACCTTCATGATTGACAAGAACATAGACACCGGAGGCATCATCTTCCGCCAGGAATGCCGGATCGAGAAGGACGACGACGCCGGGACAATCCATGACAAGCTCGCCGAAATCGGAGCGGAGCTGGTGGTGCAGACCACTGAGGCCCTGATTCAGCACAATGTCGAGATCCGCGTGCAGCGTTCATTCATTCAGGGATCGGAAGTGCTCAAGCCGGCGCCAAAAATCAACCGTGAGCTCTGCCATATCGACTGGAACGACAGCAGCAACGCCATTTCCAACCTTATACGCGGCCTGAGCCCTTACCCGGCTGCCTTCACGGAAATCGTGTCCGAAAAGAATCCTGTGCCGCAGACCCTGAAGATTTACAAAGCCGAAAAAGTCGATCTTCACGGCGAGCCGGGACAAATTCTCTCGGACGGAAAGACCTACCTGGCAATTGCGACGGCAGACGGAGCGCTGGCTATAAAATCACTGCAATTGGCGGGCAAAAAGCGCATGGACACCGGAGTTTTCCTCGCAGGATTCCGTGATCCGGAAAGTTACCGCTGCACCCCCGGAACATCCAAAAACACAATATCATCACTATGCTGCGCAAAATCAGAATAATCCTGGCATTGGTGTTCCTGGCCGGAATCACCTTGCTGCTGGTCGGGATCGGCCGGCAATGGTGGGGTTGGATGGCCAGCCTTCAGCTGCTTCCATCCTTCCTCGCGCTCAACATCCCTGTATTGCTGGGCATACTGTTGCTCACGCTGTTGCTGGGGAGGCTCTACTGCTCCGTCATTTGTCCGATGGGAGTGTTTCAGGATGTCGTGATATTCCTCAGGCGAGTATCAGGCAATTATCTCAACAAACGCCAGGCCCGCAGGATGAAACGACTCAAGGAGCAGGGCAAGGTGCTTCCAAAACCGGCAAATCACGTGAAGCGCTTCGCATTCAGCCGCAGCCACAGCCTTGTTCGCGCTGCAGTCCTCGTGCTGGCAGTGCTCGGGGCATTCCTTTCAATGCAGTTTCTTCTCACGCTGCTTGCGCCGTACAGTGCCTACGGACGCATGGTCAGAAGCATCGCCGGCCTTGCGCAGGGCGACAGCATTGCTCCTGCGCTGCTCATCACTGCAGGCATCACCTTCGCAATAATTTTCTTCCTCGCGTGGACACGTGGCAGGGCATACTGCAACACGATCTGTCCTGTCGGAACACTGCTCAGTGTCTTCAGCCGTTTTTCGCTGTTCAGGATCACAATCGACAAGAGCTAGTGCGTGGCATGCAAGCGGTGCGGCAGCAGATGCAAGGCGTCATGCATAGACATGGACAACCACTGGATCGACGGAAGCAGATGTGTAGTATGCTTTGACTGCATAGACAACTGTTCAGAAGGAGCCATCAAGTACCGCTTTGTCGGAATTGCCCCTGCAAGGCCCAAGAAGCACAAAACCGTCTCTTCATCCGACGGTGCCGCACCCGCTGACAACTGAAGACGAAACTTCATTGCCACCGGAGCGGCAGTCATAGGAGCGGGAGCGCTTGCAGGAACCGCAGCCAGGGCTTCGGCCCAGGTCGTCAAGCGGCTTGACGGAGGTCTGGCGGAAGTGATCGACAAGAAGGTGCCCCAGCGCCGTGGAATCATCGTTCCTCCGGGAGCATTGAGCGTCAAGCATTTTCAGGACCACTGCACGGCATGTCAGCTGTGCGTAAGCAACTGCCCCAACGATGTCCTCCGCGCGTCAACTGACCTTGAGCACTTCCTCCAGCCACAGATGGGCTACGACAAGGGCTTTTGCCGCCCTGAATGCACTGCATGCAGCGAAGTATGCCCCACAGATGCAATAGGGCCCATCCAGAGAGACGAGAAACTCTCCATAAGCATAGGCAAGGCAAGGATAGACTTCAAACTCTGCTTTGCCGCCACGGACAAGGAAGATTGCGGCAATTGTGCACGTCACTGCCCTACAGGAGCCCTGCGCATGGTCAAGGCCGAAGGT
This sequence comes from uncultured Bacteroidales bacterium, assembly GCA_902491795.1. Taxonomy (GTDB): domain Bacteria; phylum Bacteroidota; class Bacteroidia; order Bacteroidales; family UBA932; genus Cryptobacteroides. The sequence goes on from CABUIX010000011.1 coordinate 25,989, forward strand.
TTCAACAGGCCTGTCCCGGTTGTGGCGGCAAACCACTGCATCGGCTGCGGTGCCTGCGAATTCCTGTGCCCTGCCAGGCCCATCAGTGCAATAACAGTTGACGGACTGTCCGTACACCAAAGTGCAATACCGCACAACAGGTACGGAAACGGGCAAGATGCCGGACAAGACAACAACGACATCACGGCAATAACTCAATAATCGACAGGACTATGGACAGACGAGATTTTCTGAAGACCGCCGGCCTCGGGGCCGCAGCCATAGGTGTTGCAGCCTGCGCTCCGAAATCAACGGAAACCGGCAATGCATCACAGCAGCAGTCAGTGTTGCCGGAAGGAACAATGCCGCAGCACTATCCCGGGATAGGACTTCTGGGCTACGGATGCATGCGATGGCCCATGATTACCGATGCCAGCGGGAAAAGCGTGATTGACCAGGAAGAGGTCAACAGGCTTGTGGACACTGCGATTGCCCACGGGATAAATTATTTTGACACCTCGCCGAACTATCTGGGTGGCGAGAGTGAGCGGGCTACAGCCGAGGCGCTTAACCGTTATCCGCGGGAAAAGTGGCTTCTTGCCACGAAACTGTCAAATTTCTCCGACTGGAGTTATGACAATTCAGTACTGATGTACCGGAACTCCCTCGAGATATTCAAGACAGACCATATAGACTACTATCTGCTGCATTCCATCAATGGCATGGAATCTTTCAACACGCGCTTCGGAAACACTGGAATAATGGATTTCCTGCTTCGCGAACGCGAACTCGGGCACATTCGTCATCTTGGATTTTCATTCCACGGCAACCAGGCCGGATTTGACGAACTTATAAGCCTTCACGACAAGTATCATTGGGACTTCGTGCAGATCCAGATGAATTATGTCGACTGGAGACATGCAGGCAACCGGAACACAAATGCAGAATACCTGTACGGGGTTCTGGACAGCCTGGGAATACCTGTGGTAATAATGGAACCGCTCAGGGGCGGACGTCTGGCAGACATGCCCGCAACTCTGGCCGACATGCTCCAGGCAAAGGACCCTGCAGGCTCCCTTGCGTCATGGGCCTTCCGTTTCGCAGGAAGCTTCCCGAGAGTCATGTGCGTACTGAGCGGAATGACCTATATGAACCACCTTGAGGACAACCTGAGGACCTATCTGGACTTCAGGCCGCTCAATGAAGAAGAGATGGAACTTCTCCAGGACGTGGCGACAAGGATGGAAACCTATCCGCTCGTCAGGTGCACAGGATGCGAATACTGCATGCCCTGTCCCTACGGCATAGACATACCGGGCATATTCAAGTTCTACAACGACAACCTCAACGCCGGAACCTATGTCAAGGACAAGGAGCAGGAAAACTACAACCGCCTGCGCCGCCGCTACCTGCTCGCATATGACAAGGCCATACCGACAGTCAGGCAGGCGGACCACTGCATACAATGCGGCAAATGCGAACAAGCCTGCCCGCAGCACCTGGCTATTCGGCGCGAGTTAAGGAACATTGACCAGTACATCGAGAACCTGAAACAGGAGACCCTATAGCAAAAAAGAATTGCGGGAGATGCATAAAGCATTTCCCGCAATTCTTTTTATTGACCGGCAAGGCTAGAAACTGTAGCCAAGGCCGAAAGCAAGAGTATTCTGCATCGGAGAATCTCCGGAAGCAATCAGATATGCCACATCCAGGCTGATGCCGATCAGCTTGATGCCGGCACCAACGGAGGCATACGAAGGTATTACGGACTTTCCGCCGTAACGGTAGCCGCCCCTTACAGAAATCATCCTGTTCCAGCAGTATTCGGCACCAAGGCTTGCAGAAAGTGCTCCTGCAAGATACCAGTCGGCATCAAGGAGGACCTCGACACTGTGCTTCTCAGCGAACTCGGCAAGATATCCTGCCCCGAAAGTCAACGATGTTGGCTGGGAGAACTTTGCGCCTGTAGTTGACTCAACCCTGGATCCCAAGGACGAAACGCCAAGGGCGAGGGAAAGGTCATTCAGCCTTGACATCAGGAAAATGTCCGACGATATCGCAGAGTAACTGTGGCCCTCGGCAAGCGTGTTGCTCAAATACTTGACATTTGCACCAAGAGACAGCCAAGGGAGGAACCTCCATCCCAATCCTATATTGGCCTGCATCTCTGAAGGAGCAAAATTTCCGGTAACAAAACCGCCGGCGTCATATATGTCGTAGCTCTTGCCCTTTCCGTAGGTGAAGCCCGCAGCAATGCCGAAACGGCCATTTTCATTCCAGGCGCCGGCAAGGTTCATGTAGCTTGTGCCTGAAGCCTGCCATAACTGATAGCCGGCCCCTATGTCCAGCGTTCCCTCATAATACGGAATGGCGGCAGCGTTGCGGTAAGAGGCATAGGCGGCATCAGTAACCGAAGCCACGCCTGCACCTCCCATCGCGGCTGCGACGGGATCATGTGTTACCCTTCCGAATGCCATTGCTTCGGATTCCTGGGCCGAAGCCCTGAATGACACGGACAATGCAACCGCCAATATCCCGGCAGAAGCAATTATGTGCTTAATCGTTTTCATCTTTTCCATCAAGAATTACAACTTCACTACCGTACGGACATATTCGTTTCCTCCGAAATTCACACGGACGGAGTACTGGCCAGGGGCGCAATTGCGCATGTCAATGACTGCCGGGTCAAAAGCGCTTACAGGAGCAGTCTCATCGTAGACCACAGCGCCTGTCGATGTGGTCACGACAACCCTCGTATCCATCTCTTCCATAGTGCGCACATTGAGGTAGTCGCTCACAGGATTGGGGAACACCTCAAGAGGAGAATCAGGATTCTTCACGAGAACCGTAAACGAAACCGAGCACTGCATATTTCTGGCATCGGTTCCGGTAACGGTAACCTCCGAATTGCCATAACCCAATGCAGTAACATAAACAATATTACCTGAAGAGTTCACGTGCACTGCAGAAGGATTGCTGTTTGATATGCTCCATTTGAGCTGTTCACCGTCAGGATCCTCGATCAGTTTGGTCATGTCGATTTCACGCACCTGACCTGAAGCCGTCAGCATGACGTCTTCAGCCTCAGCTATCACAACAGGAGCCTGGTTCTCAAGGATCTTGTATTCCACGATCTTTGCAGTCACAGCATCGTAAGCATCCGTAGCCTTGATCTCTGCCTGATACGTTCCGGGATCCGCAGCATTTCCGATGATGGTAAGCACATACTCATTGTCCGTTGCCCCCTTCGCGAGGGTGGCTGCAGCAGAGCCTGGAACAAAATCGACAATAAAGCTGTTGTGGTCAGGATCAGAAATGGTATAAGTCCGCTTGAAAGTTTCGAAAGGTTTGACCTCAACAGGATCGGAATCTTCAGAGCTGATTACGGGTGCATTGTTGGCAGTAGTCGACACGGCCTTGATTTCCGAAGGCTCAGAATAATTCTGCTGATAGTCATATCCAACAATACATACGTAATAATCCGAAGAGAAAGCCAGTCCTGACACGGTTCCTTTCATCTCATCTCCGACATTCAAAGTCCCGACTGAAACCATCGAGCGGAAGACGTCGTCAGGAAGGTTGCGGCAGTCCACATTATCAAGATCGCTCCTGTCGCTTGATGCCAGAAGCAGATAGCCGTAAGCCTTGTCGTTGTCTTCGTCGGCCGTGACTTTCCAGCTGAAATCAATCACTCCGCCAAAGCCCTCAGCTTCATAACTGTCAACTTTCTCCGGAGGGATTGCCCCGCCATAAGTGAACGAGCCATATGCATCCAGGAGGGGTCCGATATTGCGGACAGAATTGTCAACAGCCGAAGCATTGGCGCCTCCCAGCAGACGGTCTTTGAGCATCTCGTTGGTGAAGCCAGGACCGCCATAATATGAAACCAGAAGCGCAGCCACACCGCTCACATGAGGACAGGCCATGGAAGTCCCGCTCATGGAACCGTAACCGTTGGCTATCGTACTCATGATGTCCGATCCGGGAGCACAGATATCCACCCAGCTGCCATAGTTTGAATAGCTGGCACGGGATCCGCTCCTTTCGATTGCGCCGACGGCAATGATTCTGTCGTAATTGGCAGGAGTGCCATACGGGATGTTCTCGTTGCCGGCAGCAAAGATAACCACTCCACCCTTCATAGGGCTGTCAGGGAGCTGGTTGCCTGCATTGTCACAGCCGGCATAGTCAATGAAATAGTCGACCGCAGCCTTTTCGGCCCCGCTTATCTGGTCATTTTTGGCATAATCAAGTTCACTGCCGCTGACAATGCCGTCTTCATTCCAGTCGTAGTATGAGCCCCAGCTGTTCTGGGAAATGACCGCTCCGTTGTCGGCACCATAACGAATGGCGTCAGGAGTATTTACGGCTCCGTCATCCCCCTCGAAGATCTGGCAGGAAAGTATCTTGACTCCGGAAATGCCCTTGGATGCATCACCACCGGCAATCCCGCTCACCCCGATGCCGTTGTTGCTCGAAGCTGCAATGACTCCTGCCACATGGTAGCCGTGGTCTCCAGGGGTTATCGTATAGGAATTGTCAGTAAAGTTCTTGCTGCCTCCGCGCTGTCCGGGAATAACGGTAGGAAGATCCTCGTGACCGGTGGCAACGCCTTCATCCACAACGGCTACAATCACGTCATTTGAGCCGCAGGTGTACTTGTCCCAAACCTCCTCCACGTTGATGTTGACGCCAGGACTCTGGTAAAGGCCCCATTGATAGGTAGAATAAGGATCATTGAATCTGGCAAGCTTTATCTTGCGTACCGGCGAGGCCTCCTGAACTCCGGGGATGTCAGACAGGTAATCAGCAGCCTTTGTCATCGGCACCTTTTCCGGATCAACGGTAACCCTGTACCAAAGATGCAGACCGGCCCGGTGCTGCCTTTCAATGTATCTCTCGTCATCGGTAAAGACTCTCTTGACGGAGGTGATGCCCAGCTCGTCAACAAGTTCGTTGAAGGGCATGGACTTGGTATAAACTTTACCGGCGGCAAAATCATCCTCGACTTGAGCCGCCATTTCCTCGGTGAACTTGATCTCGACTTCCGAGGTGTACATGGACGCAACGCCCTCTTCCGTCTTGTCCAGGACCTCAGGCTGATCCAGCACCTCCTTGGTGCAGGAAGCCGTCGTCAGGACAGCAAGCATGCAAAACAACAGATGGTGTTTCATGTTATCAAAAAATTACAAAGAATACAGGAAGTCCGCAAGTTTGGCGAGATCGTCAATCTTGCTGAACTTGATTTTTTCGGTTTTAAGATACTGCTTTACCGCATTTTTGTCAATTCCGGGAATCTTGAGCACATCCACCCTGGATGCCGGCACAAATGTTCCCTTGTAATACACTCCCTGAACCTCCCTGAGGACAAGCGGTTCACCCGATGTCCTTTCCTTGAGGAGATCATCCAGACTGCGGTTGACTGAATAATCCATACCGGAACTAAGGGCAGAAAGAGAAAGATTGGAGGTTGAGGCTATCGACGACTTGCCGTAGCCTATGTCGGCACTGTTCATAGCGTCAGTATCGATGGTAATCCGGAGCAGCACAGCGCTGTGCTGCGAATTCTTCAGCACCCTGAGCATACGGCCGCCGACACACATGTAGGAATCATCACCGATGACAAGCAGGGCTATGGTGTTCAGGTCAGCCTGCATTATGACGCCGTTCTCGACATAATGGACACGGCCGCTCACAAGATTCACGTTCAGCTTGTCATAGCTGATGCTGCCGCCCTGATGAGTCAGGATTCTGCCGGGAATGAACTCCTCATAAATATATGGCCAGCTGGTCGTGGGCACATATTCTGCGGCCTTCAACGAAAGGCAAATGCCGAACAGAAGGGAGAAGGCCAGGACAATTTTGCTTTTCAACATCATGATTCTTTTATTTATCAAGAAAGTCCGCAAGGGCCATAGGCTCAAACGGACTTCCAATATAGCAATTTTCAGGTAGAACCCTACTGTTTCTTTGTAAATACTACATTCTCCAGGAAGAACGCGTCTGTGAATGAGAAGCTGTTTGGCTCATCACCCTGCATCGCAATCGCATATCCGAACAACGGAGCCGTCAGGGTATTCTTCTCAGAATCAATGTTGAAGATAAGCGCCTCGCCCCATGAGAATCCCTGGCTTGAATAGGTTGCAATAGGGCTGAAGAACACATCAACACCGTTGTATGAACCGATAACCTGTTCCGCACTCAGACTGAGTATGCTTCCGGAAACAGCTCCCTTGACCGAAGCAAGGTCAATCACACTGCTCCCGTAAGGAGAGAGACCTGCAATGGTAACTTCCGTAGTGCTTCCGTCAACAGCAGAAATAACCAGCTCAAGATCGTATGATTCTCCCCACAGATCGACAACTCCGGATGCAGCATAAGTACCATAAAGGTAGGCAAGAGGGTTGTCCGCATCCTGAATGCTGACAAGCATCTCTCTCAATCCGCCGAGATCATAGCCGCTGGATGCGCTCGTCAGCCTTATTGTGAAATTGGCCGCATCATTGACAACTCCGTCATGGTCAACGACCTTGACAACTATCTTCTGCTCTGAAGTCCCGCTGAAGGTAAGCACGCCGTTGGCCGGCTCCACAGTATAATTCTCGCCCTCGACAGCAGTCCCGGGGATTACCTCGAAAGTGACTGTCGTGTTGGCAGACTCGCCCCTGGGGAAAGCAAGGTCACCATCTTTGGTGTACGCATACACAGGAATCTCCAAAGTACCTGCATCTTCGCTCACAGTCACAGAAGAAGCTCCGAAAGCCACGAATGACTCTGTCACGAAATCTGCCTTCTGATTGCAGGCGACAAGGCTGGAGAGTACTCCTGCAGCCGTGAATATCTTGACACAAAATTTATTCATAACTCAAATTCATTATAATTTCTACTCAGCGGTTGAAACGCCATAACCATCATTCTGGACGAGGTTGAGATTGGTCTGGATCTCATAGGTCGGAATAGGCCACTGATAGTGATAATCACCTGCAGGCATGCTGCGCTGGTCATAAGATGGTCCAACATTCGCAACAGCCGAAGCTCCGTTCTGTACAGGGCGACCGTCGAAACCCTTGCCCCATCTCTTGAGGCAGCTCATCCTGAGGCCTTCGCCGACAGTCTCACGATACCACTCGTCCTCCAGATTCTCTTCGGTCAGTGAAGTTACAGCTCCCTTTCTTGCCCTCTGAAGTGTATTGAGAGCATTAGTGCCGTCAACTGTCGAAGATCCGCCAGCCTTGAGCCCGGCTTCTGCAGCAATAAGGTACATCTCACTAATGAGGAAGGGCTTGATCGCATGACCTGAATTGGGCACGTCCGTTCCGGAAAGCAGTGCAGGGTTGCCGGGATACTTGTTGAACACATAGTACTGGTGAACTCCGTCGTTGTACCAGGCCGCATTGTGGAATGAAGGGTACTCTCCGCCGTCAAACCACTGGGTAAACCTGAGGTCGGTGGACGTATAGGCATCGATCAGCTTCTGTGAAGGAATGAAATACGGCTTGTAGTAAAGCCCTTTCTGAGGGTCCTTGCTCATCTGGGTATAAGCTGCGTGACCGCCGACGCCCTCGGAAGGAGAAGCATAGAACTGGAGCACAGGCTCTGTTCCCTCGTCATTGACCCACTCGGCCTGCATCTGCGCTGCATTGCTTGAGAGAGCATACCCTGCATCGGAGCCGATCACACGCTCGGCATAAGCCAGAGCATTGGAGTAATCCTTAGTGTCAATATAATAGCGGGCATACATGAAGTTCACCGCATCTATTGTAGGTTTCTCGGCCCTAACGGAACCGGGAACTGAAGCCAGAAGCACGGCAGCCGAATCAAGGTCCTCCTTGATCTGTGAATATACCTGAGCCACTGTGGCCCTGGCAGGACGGGCAGACTGGTCATACACGGTCACAAGAGGAACGCAGAGGTCGGTTTCGGCCGTTGCAGGATCGTAAGCCTTGCCGAAGAACCTTGCAAGGTTCATATAGGCAAAAGCCCTCCCGATGAAAGCCTCGCCTCTGGCGACATCTGCCTGAGCCTTGAGCTCAGCAGGTACTGAAACGGCTCCTTCAATAAATATGTTGAAGTTCTTTATCGCAGCGTAAGGATTTGCCCAGCAGGTTTCAACATCGGAGTCTCCCGCGGTAAAGCCACCATCGGTACGATGTATCGGTCCGTAATTGTTTCCGAAGTCAGACACGGCATTGAAATAGTCAACCATCACATCGGGCGCAATGTCATAGGTGCCGTACTCAAGGGCCCTGAAGCAGTACATGATATTTGCCTCATACCCGTCGAGGTCAGCCTGGTTCGTGATGAGCTGCTGCCCGAGCTCATAGCTTATGCTCCCTTTCGGGATCAGGTCCATATTGCAGGACACGGCCATGGTCAGGACCAGTCCAACAGATATGCATTTAATTATTTTGTTCATACTCTATTTCTCCTTTTGAATTAGAATGTAATCTCAATGCCTCCGAGCACCTGCTTGGAGTTTCCGGCAATACCGTAGGTAAGGTTGCTGTCGACCTCAGGGTCAATACCGCTATACTTGGTAAAGGTCAGAAGGTTACGTCCGGTCAGGGTTATTCTGAAATCCTTGATCACACCGTCCGTCCAGTTAAGCCAGTTTGAAGGAAGCGAGTATGCAACCTGCAGGTTCTTGAGACGCAGGAAAGAAGCATCTTCAAGAAGGTGCGAATCGAACTGCATCTGAACGCCCTTGCTCCAGTCAGGATACTTCGCGTCGGTGTTGCTGGGGGTCCAGAAATCACTCGCCGCCTTATGGACGTTTTCGGTTGTATTGACGTTGGGATTCAAATAGAAGTAAGCATCGTTGTTTACAAGATACTTTCCGAGTACGTAGGAGAAGTCAGCCTGGAAAGACAGGCCCTTCCACGCACCTGCGAGCGAGAATCCTCCGTTTACAGGCGCATATCTCGACTTGCCCGTGTTCTGAGTAAGTTCAGCCTCACTGTACGTCTTGGTGGTCCTGGTGGGGTCCATCGTAGTCACGTCCTTGTCCTCTCCGGGGAGATACCACATGGGCATACCGTCGGCAGGATCAACTCCGGCATAGATGGGCGAATAGAACATCACGGGGTTTCCAACTACGTAAGCCACATAGGTATTTGCAATCTCCCACCTCTCACGGTTGTCGAACAGGGAAAGGATCTTCTGGCTGTTGTAGTTGAAGGTCGTGCTGAACCTCAGGAAATAGTCGGCTCCGCGAAGGATGTCAACGCCGAGGGTAATATCTACACCACTGTTGCGCATGGTGCCCACATTCTGGGTAACTGAGCTGAATCCTGTGGTATAAGGATTAGGAACGGCCATGAGCATCGAGCTCGTCTGCCTGTCATAGAATTCGAATGCGAAGTCGAGCATGTCGAATGCCCGGCCGGAAAGACCGATGGTAAGCAGGCCCTGCTGCTCCCAGGTAAGCATGTTGTTGGCCGGCCGGGTCACGGCGATGCCTGACACCTCGTGGTATGTCCCGCTGGTTCCGACAAGTCCGAGAGACTCATAGTCACCGATAGCAGCATTACCCTGGGTTCCGTAGCTGGCCTTGAGGTCGAGTGCATTGAGTGCGCCCACGCTCTGCATGAAAGGCTCGCGCCTGATGTTCCACCTGAGACCGGCGGACAAGAAGGTTGCGTTCCTTACGGCAGAACCGAATCTTGAGGATGCATCGTTACGTACGGTCACATCCGCGAAATATCTGTCGAAGAGTGAATAGTCGGCATGTCCGAAGAATGAAAGGAACTTAGACTGGGTCGAAGACTCTCCCACATCGTAGGTAGACTGCTGTCCGTTCTGCAGAATCATGGTCCTGTCGTCGGTCTGTCCCTGTGAATAAGCATAGAAATACTGGTAGTCATTCATGATGCCTTCCTGACCCACGAGCACTGAGAACCTGTTGTTCACGTCAATGTTCATTGAATACTCAAGGGTGTTGGTGATTGTGGCAGAATATTCAAGCGCGCTGCCTCTGATCATTGTGGAAGTCGAACCGTATTTGTCTGCGAAGCTGGCAGTAAGGTAAGCGTTTCTGAGTCTCACTGATCCGTCCACACCGGCGCGGCTGACGAACTTGAGGTTCTTGACCGGCTCGATCTCGAGGAAAACGTTGCCGTTGGCTCCATAGCGGTTGGTAACATCCGGCATGTTCTCCATATAATAGTCAGGATTCTGCATTCCCAATTCGGGGAAATACTCCTCATAAACGTTGCCGTTCGCGTCAACAGCCGGATACAGAGGATTGAGCAAGTAGCACAAACCGCCGGCAAGATAATTGGACGCACCTGATGATGAACCCCAGTTTCCGTTCTGCTGGTTGGAATCCAGCGAGAGGTTGAGGTTGACGCCGAACTTGAGCCAGTCGGCAGGGTGGCCCTGAATATTTGAACGCAGTGTGAACCTGTCGTAGTAGTTGCCGACAGTAAAGCCCTGCTGGTGATACTGGGAACCAGAAACCATATATGCGACATTCTTTCCGCCGCCCTCGATGGTAACGTCGTTCTGGTACTGGGGAGTAACCAGATCCATGAAGTAGTCATACCACCTCGTATTGTAGGTGTATCCCTTGTCGATGAAGTTGCTCTTCACCCAATCCTCGCTGTGGATGCCGGACCTTACCCAGAAGTCCATGAGTTCGCTTCCGGACATCATGCTGTTGTAGAGGTTCATGCTCGCAAGGGTGGAAATACCGTACTGGGAACGGACGGTGATTGAAGCCCTCTCATTGTATGAGCCGACCTTGGTGGTAACATAGATTACGCCGTTTGCCGCACGAGAACCGTAGATTGAAGTCGCAGCCGCGTCCTTGAGGATGCTTATGCTCTCGATGTCGTTGGGGTTCATCGCCATGATGGCACGGCTCGTTGAAGGAATACCGTCAATCACATAAAGGGGTTCAGAGCTTGAACCGAGGGAACCAACACCATGAAGGGTCATGCTGACAGCATTGTCTCCGGCCACACCTGAAGAAGTGAGGACCTGCAATCCTGCAACCTGTCCCTGAAGCTGGTCAAGCGCGGAAGAAGAAGGGGCATTCTTCAAGGTCTCAGAGTTAACGGTCTGTACTGAACCTACAAGGTGGGTGACACTCTTTGCAGAACCGTAACCGATGACCACGGTCTCCTCGAGAACTTCGGTATCAGGCTTGAGTTCCACATTCACTTCGGTCTTGCCGTTGACGGGAATCTCAAGTCCTTCGTAGCCGATAGCCGAAAAGACCAAAACTGCGTCAGATGAGGCATTGATTGAATAAACACCGTCAGCATCCGAAGCCACACCGTTCATGGTACCCTTGACCATTACCGATGCGAAGGGAACGCCCTCGCCTGTAGAAGCGTCCGAGATGGTACCGTACACTTCCCTGTTCTGGGCAAATGCACAAACCGTCACAAACGCAAGCAAAGCGCTTAAAAACAGTTTCGCTTTTTTCATAAACACTACATTAATTAAACATTATACTAACTACACTATCTTACTTGTCAGATTTTCACGCACTTTTAAACGGGCGTTTTCATAAGCAAATTTCACGCAAAATTATCAATTAAATTCAAAAATGCAAGTCTTCTATGCATTGATTTTCAGTTTATTGAAAAACGAATTTAAAGCATATCCGGGCGCACGCGTTATAATTGCTTCAATTTAAGCCCGTTAAAATTACAAATCAGAAGCAAAAAATCTTGAATGCCCCACAAATCATTCATTGAGCATCTTCAAATATTTGTTTAAAGTATTTCGGTGCACGTTATACATTTTTCATCAAATCACGGAAATAAGGCAAAACAAGATCACACCCGTAAAGAGCATACAAAAAACGAAAAAGCGGGGTCATTCCCCGCTTTCTCCACTTTCAAGATCAAGGATTTCCGAAGTGATTTTCTCCTGCCGGCCCTTGTTGTATTCAAGAGTAAGATCCGACAGCAGCCGTTCGGCATTTTCCGATGCGGTCTGCATCGCTATCGTCCTTGCAGCATGTTCGGCCGCCACCGAATCCAGAACCGCAGCATGCAGTTTCATCGACAGCAGATACGGTATCATACGTTCGGCCAGGCTCGCAGGATCCGGCTCAAAGATGAAGTCATCATTTATGGTCTTGTACGTATCCGGATCGCCTGTCGAGGGAACCGTGTATGGCAGGTATTGCTCGACTACAGGCACTTGTGATGACGCGGAGACAAATCTGTTGTATACCAGCAGCACCCTGGAGAACTCACCCGCAGAATACCGTCTCATCAGTTCGGAAGCCAGAGCCGCACTTTTGGAATAATCAGGCTTCCCCACGATGTCGCTGTAGTCAGCCTCGGAAGCATGGCCAAGCTTGTTCATCGCCTCGGCCATCTTTCGGCCGACAGAGAACAATTTCACCGAACTGCACTCATCACATGCTTCTACGGTCTTGTGGATCACATTTGAATTGAACGCACCGCAAAGGGAACTGTTCGACGAAAGAGCGACCACTGCCACAGGAGCATCGGAAGTCCTCGTCGGAACTTCTTCGGCAGAACGGTATCTGTCGACAACCGACAAGATGTCCTCAAGAGTCCGCTCGTACGGCCTCACGGCCTCAATCGCCATTTGGGCCTTGTGCAGCTTTGACGAAGCCACGAGCTTCATCGCCGAAGTGATCTTCAGCGTGCTCCGTACCGAGCCTATTCTTTCCTTTATTTCGTTCAGTGCAGACACGGCAGATAAATTTTAGGACTTTGAGACCAGCATGCTGCATATATTTGCAGCCTCTTTTCTTATGACAGCCTCGGCATCCGGGCTAACCTTCCCTTCTCCAAGCGAGTCAAGCAGATCCTTGTGGTCGGCCCGCATCTTGTTGAGGAAAAGTTTCTGGAACTCTGCGACCTGCTCAACCTTTATGTCAGCCATAAGGGCACGAGTTCCGCAATAAAGGATTGCAACCTGCTCGCCAACAGGCATAGGGCTGTACTGGGGCTGGATCAGAAGCTGCTCATTCTTGCGGCCCTTGTCAAGCGTCATGGCGGTCACCTTGTCCATGTCGGAAGAGAACTTGGTGAACGACTCCAGCTCGGAATACTGGGCCTGGTCAATCTTGAGCGTACCTGCAACCTTCTTCATTGATTTGACCTGTGCCGCGCCGCCCACACGGGAAACGGAAATGCCCACATTGATCGCTGGGCGGAATCCGGAATTGAACAATGAAGACTCAAGGTATATCTGGCCGTCCGTGATTGAAATGACATTGGTTGGAATATATGCCGAAACATCGCCGGCCTGAGTCTCTATGATGGGCAACGCAGTCAAGGAGCCACCGGCCTTAACCTTATCCTTAAGGCATTCAGGCAGGTCATTCATCTGCTCCGCAACTTCCTGCTGGCTGATGATCTTGGCAGCACGCTCAAGCAGTCTTGAGTGAAGGTAGAACACGTCTCCAGGATATGCCTCACGTCCGGAAGGACGCCGAAGAATCAACGACACCTCCCTGTATGCTACCGCCTGCTTGCTAAGGTCATCATAAACCACAAGGGCATCGCGCCCCGTATCACGGAAATACTCGCCTATTGCAGCTCCGGCGAACGGTGCATAATACTGGAGAGCGGCAGGGTCAGACGCAGTCGAGGCCACAACGGTCGTATAGTCCATCGCACCTTTCGAACGCAGTGTCTGAACTATAGACGCCACCGTGGAACCTTTCTGTCCTACTGCCACGTAAATGCAATAGACAGGTTTTCCCTTGAGATATTCCGAACGCTGGTTGATTATCGTATCAATTGCAATGGCCGTCTTTCCGGTCTGGCGGTCTCCGATGATCAGCTCACGCTGGCCGCGGCCGATAGGAATCATCGCATCGATGGCCTTGAGGCCCGTCTGCAGCGGCTGAGTCACAGGTTCACGGAAAATGACTCCCGGAGCCTTGCGGTCCAGCGGCATACGTACTGAATCTCCCTTTATCGGGCCCATGCCGTCAAGCGGGGTTCCGATAGGATCCACAACTCTGCCGAGAAGGCCGTCTCCCACAGGTATGCTCGCGATACGGCCAAGCCTGCGGACCTTCATGCCCTCCTTGACCTGGTCAGTAGAACCAAGCAGAACGGCTCCCACATTGTCCGCCTCAAGATTCATCACGACTCCCTTGACACCGCTGGCAAATTCAAGCAGTTCTCCGGCCTCGGCATTGACGAGACCGAATATGCGGGCAACACCGTCACTGACCATGAGCACAGAGCCGACCTCCTGATATTTCAGCGAGCTGTCAATGCCTCTCAGTTCATCCAGCAGTATTTCCGAAATTTCACTTGCCTTTATTTGATTTTGCGCCATTATACTATTCTGTTGTTTTGTATTATGAATTGTCGCCGGATCGACTCAATCTGGCTGCGGATGCTCGCATCCAGCATGTAGTCGTCCACACTGATCACGAATCCCCCCATCAGTGAAGGATCCACGACCGACTCCAGCAGCACCTTGCAGCCAAATTTCTTTTCCAGCAACCGACTCAACTTTTTCTCGAAGTCTGGAGAAGGTACGGCCATGGTCAGATGCACTGCCCTGATTCCCTTGAAATCGTAGTACATGCGGATGTATGTCCTGAGGATGAAGCGCAGCGCGTCCAGCCGGTGATTTTTCATCAGCAGGAGGACGAAACGCTCCAGTTCAGGTTCAAGTTTGTCAGGGGTTATCTCAGGATGTTTCAAGAGGTTGTTCACCTGATGATACACACGGTCAACATGCCCCGTCTCCTTGCTGAACTCAAGAAGCGCCTTCGCGTATCTTACAGACAATATCCCTGTATTCATGCCCCTCTCAATTCTTCAGTTCACTGTTTGAGCACTCCTCCACAAGCCTGTCGATCAGTGCAAGCTGCTGCTCTGAGGAATCCAGTTCTTTCTTGACAATTTTCTCCGCCACCTTGACGGAAATCAGCGATACCTGACGGCAGAGGTCACGCATTGCACTTTCACGCTCCGCTGCAATCTGTATCTTGGCGTGCCCGACAATCTTGTCGGCTTCTTCCTGCGCCTTCTGCCTGGCTTCGGCAATTATCTGGTCTCTGGTACGGGTGGCTTCCTTAAGGATACGGCCCTGCTCGAGCCTCGCCTCCTCAATTATCTTTCGTCCCTCCTGTGTCAGGTTCTCGAGGGCTTCCTGCGCCTCCTTTGCTTTTTTCAGGGAATCCTCTATATGGTCGGAACGCTTCCTGACCATACTTGTAATGACCGGAAAGCCAAACTTCGCGAGCAGAAAAAACACCACTCCGAAGATTATGACCATCCAGAACAGAAGTCCGAAATCCGGTGTTACAAGAGACATGGCAGACTAGATTACAGCCAGCAGACAGATGATTGCACCAAAGAAGCAGACACCTTCGATAAGCGCACTGATGATGATTGCGGTAGTACGCATCTGACCTGCTATCTCAGGCTGGCGGGCAGAAGCCTCCATCAAAGCCTTGCCGATAAGACCAATACCCAAACCGGCTCCGAGGGCAACGATGCCCACACCGATCGCTCCGCCCAGGGTAGAGAGCGAAACAGCCTGAAGAAGTGTTGAAATAAGTAACATGTTTTTCGTATTTTAAATCGTTGTATAATAACCAATCTCAAGTAATGGACAGACGTGTCACTCGGACTGACGTTCAGCAGCAGGATGCGCCAGCGAGATGAATACCGCTGACAGCAGGGTGAACACGTATGCCTGAATGAAGGCCACCAAAATCTCAAGGCAGTCCAGGAAGACTCCGAGGAGAAGCGACACGAGCGTAAACGATCCGTTTACGGCAGCGCCCATTCCCGCCGATATGAAAATCAGCCCGATCATGCTCAAAATCATTATGTGGCCTCCGAGAGTATTCGCAAAGAGTCGTATCATCAGCGAAAACGGCTTGGTGAACACTCCTATTATCTCTATCAGAGGCATGATGGGTATCACTTTCAGGAAAACGGGCACATCCGGCCAGAAGATTTCCTTGAAATATTCCTTGGTACCGAAAATGTTGACCATCGCAAAAGTGAACAGGGCAAGCACGAAGGTCACGGCAATGTTGCCGGTAGTGTTCGCGCCGCCGGGAAAGAACGGGAAGATCCCCATCAGGTTGTTGATCAGGATGAAGAAAAATGCCGTAAGCAAATAAGGAGAATATTTCTTGTAACCAGGTCCTATCACTCCTTCCACCAAATCGTTCTCCACAAACATGATCACAGGCTCCATCACTGCCGCCAGCCCTGTGGGATGTTCCTTAAGCACATCGTGTTTCCTGTACCAGCGCGCACAGACAAGGATGATGACCAGAAGCAGAGCAGCATTTATCATCAGGGCAAGCACGTTCTTGGTAATCGACAGGTCCAGAGGCCGCTTCATGGTTGAGGCGTTCACGATTTTCCCGTCTTCATTCAGGACATAACCGTTTTTCTCCATATTGCGGGAGGAAAACACATGCAGGCCGTTGTCAATCACGATACACGGCAACGGGACGGATATCTCGGTATCTCCCACCTTGGTTATGTGCCACTCGTAGGAATCACCGACATGACCGAATATGTATGACTTCATGTCGAGGCTGCCCTCCTCCGCCGCACTCAGCGAGACAGAAAGCAGCGACATTACCGCCATAAATATGAATTTCAGTTTACGCATACCGTAACCTCATTGTCCAAAACCTTGACCACGCCGAAACTTATGTCAATTTGTGTCATCTTGCCGTCCACACCACGAATTCCTACCGTGCCCTTCTCCAGGGAAGAGACAAGAGCTGCATGGCCGGGCAACACCTCAAAAGCCCCTACCGTTCCCGGGAAGGAGACTGACTGTGCAGGGCCTTCAAAAAGCGTCTTCTGCAAAGAAATGATCCTTACTGAAAGCTGTTTTCCTGACATATTTGACCTCCTTACGCAGCCTGGGCAAGAATCTCCTTGCCCTTTGCAATAGCATCCTCTATGGTTCCCACATTGAGGAATGCCTGTTCAGGCATATCATCCACCTCTCCGTCGAGAATCATGTTGAACCCACGTATTGTGTCTTCGATATCGACCATGACACCCTTGACACCCGTGAACTGCTCGGCCACGGAAAAAGGCTGCGAGAGGAAACGCTGCACCTTGCGGGCGCGGTTCACCGTCAGTTTGTCTTCGTCAGAAAGTTCATCCATTCCCAGAATCGCAATGATATCCTGCAGTTCCTTGTTGCGCTGAAGTATCTGCTTCACTCTCTGGGCCGTATTGTAGTGATCCTTGCCCACGACATTGGGATCCAGAATTCGTGAAGTCGATTCGAGAGGATCAACAGCAGGGTAAATGCCAAGGGCCGTGATCTTTCTGCTGAGCACCGTAGTTGCATCCAGATGGGTGAACGTCGTTGCAGGTGCCGGGTCAGTAAGGTCGTCGGCCGGCACATAGACAGCCTGTACAGAAGTGATCGAACCGTCTTTAGTCGACGTGATACGCTCCTGCATCTGGCCCATCTCGGTTGCAAGAGTAGGTTGATATCCTACGGCCGAAGGCATTCGACCCAGAAGGGCAGACACCTCTGAACCAGCCTGTGTAAAACGGAAAATGTTGTCTATAAAGAACAATATATCCTTCGGAACGCCTTCCTTGCCGCTGTCGCGGAATGACTCGGCCAAGGTGAGTCCTGAAAGAGCCACGGAACTTCTGGCTCCGGGCGGCTCATTCATCTGGCCGAACACCATGGCTACCTGAGACTGCTGAAGAGCCTCATGGTCAACCTTGCTGAGGTCCCAGTGGCCTTCCTCCATTGATTTCTCGAACTCTTCGCCATACTTGATCACTCCGGACTCTATCATCTCACGAAGCAGGTCATTTCCCTCTCGGGTACGTTCACCGACACCGGCAAAAACAGAAAATCCGTTATGCTTCTTTGCAATGTTGTTGATGAGTTCCTTGATAAGCACAGTCTTGCCCACTCCGGCACCACCGAAAAGGCCAATTTTGCCACCCTTCAGATAGGGCTCAAGAAGGTCAATTACCTTAATTCCTGTGTAAAGCACTTCCTGCGAAGTGGTAAGATCCTCAAATTTGGGAGGCTCACGGTGTATTGGCAATGATCCTTCAGGGTCAAAATTCCCCAACCCGTCGATCGGATCTCCTGTAACATTCATTACCCTTCCACGAATCTGTGTGCCCACAGGCATTCGTATCGGGGATCCGGTAAGGAAAACTTCAAGGCCTCGGCGGAGCCCATCGGTAGAATCCATTGCTACACAACGCATCGTATCCTCACCGATATGCTGCTGCACCTCAAGAATAAGCTCCTTGCCGTCAGGACGCACAACCTTAAGCGCGTCATGGATTGAAGGCAGGACTTTCGCCTCATTTGCATGGTCTATGTCGAAATGCACATCGACTACAGGCCCGATTATCTGCGAGATAACTCCCTTGGTTTTGTTGTCTGACATCAGTTTTCAAATTTGCTTCGATCGGCTTCAAAAGCCGGGCACAAAATAGCAAATTCCAAACCATTGAAGGCAGTGTTGCCATTAAGAATAATAATAGCAGCGATTATAAATCATGTTTACACTAATTGCTAAAGAGGTAAAAGGCAATAACCAGAACAAGTTACGAAGAGGCGGAACATAAAAAAAAAGGAGCCCGTCGCGGATGCATGTTTCATCATCCATGACGGGCTCCCCGAAGGGCGG
>CABUIX010000012.1 GCA_902491795.1 uncultured Bacteroidales bacterium
TTTTGCCCACCTTCAATATCGCCCGTTTTATTTGTGTATCGGCATGCCAGACTTATGCCGCCGTTCAGTCAGGTGAATTGCAGGAAGCCGGAGAAGTCTGCCGAGAGGGTGGCTGAGAGGGTCCCTTGGAAGCCAGCAGTGATGGCAGATGATGGATGGGGAGTCAGGTGAATGGCAAATCTTCCGGAACATGTCCTCTTCCGAAAGAAGTTATCTCGCAGTGCGGAATTTGCGTTGAGGTGGCTAGCTGTCCGCGGCTGTGAGCGGATGATGCGCAGCATCGATGAAGCGCAGTAAAACATTCGCAGTGAAACTTCAGCGGCGCAAATTTCGTACTTCAGCCGGCAGGAAAAGTGTCCGGATTGCTGATCAGTTGCAGCAGGCGGCTGGCATCATGCAGCCGCGGCAGGCAAGGGTTCGGGCTTACCTTCGGATGGTTTTGGATGCAAGGTTGAGCTCGTAGTCAAAATGCCGCTTGCCGTGATAGTAGTACATCTTGAGGGTGTTCGTGTCGTCAAAGAGTATGTTGTTGAGCAGGCGGTCGCGATAGTGGTCCTTGCATTCCGGCTCCGCCCAGGCAAGCAGGTATTTCCCGTCTGATTTCTGCTTTACGACTATCACTGAATAGCCCCTCAGGTCGAACAGTGCAGCAGTGTATCTGGATGAGCTTTTCTTGCCCTTTTCAGAGTTGAATTTTTCGACGAGGGAACTGTTCTCAGGAAGTATGCTCATGTTGACCGAAGTGGCCGATGTCATTGCTTCAGGGTTGTTCTCAAGCCACCATTCGATTGCCGCGTCGGTGACGTAGTCTCCCTCCGGAATCTGGATGAGGCCGGGATTCTTCTGAATGTCGGCTATCATGAGCTTTATCGCCGGCATGTCCGTGTTGACCAGGCTGGATTCGTTGGTCCTGCCCTCAATCCTGTATCCCAGGCTGTCTCCAGGCTGGAGGATGTCATTCCCGCTGAACTTGACTTCCGTATAGCTGTCGTCCTGCGGAATCCATGTGCCGGCAACGTAGCTGATTTTTCCGGATCCGGGGACTGAGGCCAGATAGTTGATGCGGAAACAGCTTTTGGCCGTTATTCTGAAGCTGTATGTGCTGTCAATGAACTGTTTTTCGGTGTCAGGCTGAAAACCGGAGGACGGAGATTCGTACGAATTGTTGAGAATCCAGCCGTCTGTGCCGAGCTCCAGGGTATAAAGCCTGACGTGGCTTTCGTCGAGATCGGGTGCAGCTATGCAGATTGCGTATATCATGTCAACCGCACTTCTGCGTTCCGGGAATGCCCTGAAAACTGATCCTGAAGGCAGGATTCCGGCTGCAATGGCTTCGGCGTCTGCAGGAGTGTATGGCGTGATGTTGAGCAGCGTGTCCTTGCGTGCCGAAATCTCATCGGCATAGACAGATTCCGGAAACCGCTTTAGGAACTTGTCGTATGCTTCCAGCGACGGTTTGGCAAGGGTCTTTCCGTAGAGTCTGGTCTCGGCCTTGGTTTGTGCCGATGCTCCGGCACTTATTGAGACAAGCAGCAGTGCTGCAAGGATTATTTTCGGGAAACTCATAGATATGTCTCGAAGTAGTCTGTGATCTTGTCGTACAGGTGCACGCGGGCGCGACCCTGCATGTTGTGCTTTTCCATCGGATATGCGAACCAGTCCACCGGTTTTTCTGCTTCGATGCATTTTTGGATGAAATTCAGCGAGTTCTGCCATACGACGGTATCGTCAAGCACTCCCTGGCATATAAGCACGTGGCCAGAGATGTCGGATGCCTTTGAAAGCAGCGATGTGGAGGCGAAGCCTTCCGAATTGGTCTCAGGAGTGTCCATGTATCGCTCTCCGTACATGACTTCGTACCATTTCCAGTCGATGACCGGGCCTCCTGCGACCGTTACCTTGAACATGTCGGGGCGTGCGGTCGCGAGATTGAGGGCCATGAATCCGCCGTAGCTCCATCCGTGGACTCCGATGCGGTTCCTGTCGATGGCGGGAATCCTGTCGAGCAGCTTGTCTATGCCTTCAAGCTGGTCGGCGGTTTCGGCAACGCCGCACTGCCGGTTTATCGCCTTTTCGAAGGCGGCTCCCTGGTTGGAGGTGCCCCTGTTGTCCTGTACATAGACGAAATACCCCTTCTGAGCCATCAGCATTTCCCACATGCGGATATTTCCGAGCCAGCTGTCTCTTACCATCTGGGAGTGCGGGCCACCGTAGACGTATACTATCAGGGGATATTTCTTTGATGGATCGTAGTTGCGCGGGTAGAAAAGGCGGTAGTAGTTGTTGTACCTGTTGTCTGCAGAGCGCACGCTTCCGAGTTCTGCGCGGCACTGTGCGTACTCGTCAAGAGGATCGACTGCTTCCAGAAGTTTCTGTATGACCTTGCCGTCGCAGGCTTTCAGGACCGTGATTCCCGGCACGTTGAAGCTGCTGTACCTGTCAATGAACTTGGTGCAGTCGGGAGACATGTCTATGTTGTGCCAGCCCTCCTCAAAGGTGAGGCGCTCGGGCTTGCTGATGCGCTTGCCGTTTATGCGGACCCTGAAAAGGTGGTTTTCTATCGGGGAGATCTCGGCAGAGGTGTAGTAGACGTATTCCCCGTCATTGGCCACGTATGCCACGTCCGCATTGCAGGGCGTCAGTCGCTCGACCGACCCGGACGTGTCGCAGAGGTAGAGGTTCTTGTAGCCGTCGCGGTTGTCGGTTCGGTAGATGAACCTTCCGCTGCTGTCCTTGAGGAAATAAAGCGGATCAAGCGGCTCCACCCAGGCATCGTTGTGTTCGCTGAGTATTGTGCGGACGAATGTTCCGTCGTAGGAGCGGTACATGTTCAGCCTCATGTTGTGCTGCTCCCTGTCGAGAACCTGCACGAAAATGTAGTTCCCATCCGGCGACCAGCAGGGATTGGTCAGGTAACGCTCGTCGTCGAAGTCGTCGATCTTCAGTTCGCTGACTATGGTCCCGTCGGGCAGGCATACGCAAATCGCGAGCTTTTCCGACGGCATACCCGCCATCGGGTATTTGATTTCCCTGATGCTTCCGGTCCGGGTCGTGATGTCGTAGAGCGGGAATGTTTCCACTGCAGACTGGTCCCTGCGGTAAACGGCCAGAAAGTTTCCGTCGGGAGAGGGAATGACCCACCGCGTGCCTCCGAATTCGTTGCGGCTCACGCTCTCGCCGTAGGTTATGTCTGGAGAATCACTTTTAGGAAGTGTCCATTCAGGCTCTTCCTGCACGGGCTTGTCTTTTGTAAGCTGGCTGTCGGCGCTCCAGTAGAGCTTGAGGGTCTCAGGATAGACCGATCTGCCGGATTGGTTCACGGCTTCCTCGACCGTCAGCAGCCGGGCATTCGGATTCCCTTCAGGATGTACCGCAATTATGCCTGCAGCAAGCAGCATGGCAGTCAGCATATCATTCTCCTCCGGTGATTATGGGAATTTCGGTGGTACGCTCCGCCTTGCGTACGGACACTATTTCGTCAACAATGTATCTCTGCATGCCCCTCCACGGAAGTGCGCCGTTGTATTCCTTGTAGTGAAGTTCGACAAGTTTTCCGCTGCAGCGCATCAGAGAGTCGGCGACAGCCTTGTCTGTCACGGAAAAATTGAATTCGTTAGACTGGATGTTGCCGTTAGCGCTCAGGCTGTTGAATCCTGTCTGGATGAGCCTGCCTTCGTAGGTTTTCCATATCCATCCCTTGTAGACAATCTGGTTGAGTTCTCCGGCCTTCACGCCCTCTCCGAAAACGAAGTAGAACTTGATGTAGCAGAACACGGCTGCGGCAAGCACAAGAATGCCGACAATCCATGTGATGACTTTGGATTTTGTAGTCATAATCAGAAATATTTAGCCTACGAATATACGAAAAACTTCGATGAGGAGAGCTATTGAACGTATTGCATATTTCCCTTGCGCCTTGCCTGCTGCCATTTCCGCCGCTGTACGGGATCCATTTTCTCGCAGGCATAGCTCAGCATGACGGCGGGGATGCGGCTGATGTGGCTTTCGAGGAAATCTTCCAGTTCCCTTTCACCTCCATTCTTGCCCACTTCCCTCAGCATCCAGCCGGCTGCCTTGTGAAGCAGTGGCTCGCGGGATCCGGTGAGGACCGACGCCCTTTCGAGGGCGCTGCCGAACAGCCCCTTGTGTATCGGGAGCCAGGTGCCGACCATGGATATTCTTCTCTGCCACAACCTTTCGTCAGGTAGCCTGATCCACCCGTCCATCGTCCGGTCTTCAGGACATTCGAGTTCGTGGATCCCCACTATTCTTGTTGCCGACAGGTCAACCAGGTCCCAGTTGTTGACATGCGGGTGCAGGGAGGTGTAGAGCCTGTATATGGCGCCGGTCCGCTCCCTGTCTCCGTCCTTCGACGCCGTTGTCATCTTTTCCACGAGGATAAGCAGGCCGCATAGCCTCACTTCGTGCCAGGGGCTCCTTGTCAGCGCCGCGGCCTCTGACATCGGGCACTCTTTCCACACGAGACGTACAATTTCCCTGACCTGCGGATTTGTCAGGCCGAGAAAAAGATCGCCTTCCCCGTATTCACCGGGGCCGGTCTTGAAGAATCTCCGGCATTCCTTCGCCCTGCGCGGCGATGCCTTTTCCTGCAGCATCGCGACTATTGCACCGGATGGCGTTCCGATCATCTGATCCATTGCATTCATGTTGGGGGAGGTTAATCGTATGCAGACTCCAAAATACGAAAAAAAAACGGAACACCCGCTGAGGAGTGCTCCGTTTTGCTTACGCTCCGCAAGTTGTTACTTCTTGCGTGACTTGTATCTCTGGTAGAACATATCAACTCGGCCGGCGGTGTCGACAATCTTCATCTTGCCGGTGTAGAAAGGGTGAGACGTGTTCGAAATCTCAAGCTTTACGAGGGGGTATTCAACACCGTCAACGGTGATTGTCTCCTTGCTTGTCGCGCAGGAGCGGGTGATGAATACATCATCGTTTGACATATCCTTGAAAGCTACAAGACGGTAGGTTTCGGGATGGATTCCTTTTTTCATAATTACACTAGTGTTTTTAATGGGCTGCAAATATACGATTTATTTTCGTAATTTTGCAAGATATGACACTGATAAAATCAATTTCCGGGATTCGCGGAACCATTGGCGGCCGGTGCGGCGAAGCTCTTACGCCGGTGGACATAGTGAAATTCTCATATGCATATTGCGAGCGCCTGAAAAGGCATTGCACCCCGAAGGGCGGCAGGTTCAAGGTTGTCGTCGGCAGGGACGCCCGCATCAGCGGCCCCATGGTCGAGCAGCTGGTTTGCGGGACACTTGCGGCGTGCGGCGTTGATGTCGTGCGTTGCGGGCTTGCGTCCACACCGACTACTGAGCTCGCAGTCAGGTTCGCCGGGGCTGACGGAGGCATAATCATCACTGCGAGCCACAATCCGCGCGAATGGAATGCGCTGAAGCTGCTCAATTCTGACGGTGAGTTCCTTTCGGCTTCCGAGGGCAACGAGATTCTGGAACTCGCCGAAGACGGAGATTTCTGCTTCGCTGCGGTTGACAGTCTGGGACATGTTGAGGACCATGACTTCACCGATGAACATATTGATTCGGTGATGGCTCTTGAGGCCGTGGATGCCGAGGCTGTGCGCGCGGCCGGGTTCACTGCAGTCGTCGACGCCGTAAATTCCGTGGGTGCGGTCATAATGCCGCGGCTGCTTGAGCGTCTCGGCGTGCGCTGCGTCCTGCTGAACGGCACGCCGGACGGCAATTTTGCGCATAATCCCGAACCGCTCCCGCAGAACCTTGCGGGATTGAGCGAAGCTGTCGTCAGGGAGCATGCCGATCTGGGAATCAGTGTGGATCCGGATGTCGACAGGCTTGCGTTCTACTGCGAGAACGGGGAGCCCTTTGTCGAGGAGAATACCCTCGTTGCGGTAGCTGATTACCTGCTCGGGAGGGCAAGCGCTGCGGGAGAGAGGCATTTGGATACGGTCTCAAATCTCAGTTCGAGCAGGGCGCTTCGCGACGTCACGGAACGCTGGGGCGGCACCTGGCATGCCGCTGCTGTCGGAGAGGTCAATGTCACCGCGAAGATGCATGAAGTCGGGGCTCTGATAGGAGGCGAGGGAAACGGCGGCGTCATTTATCCGGCATCGCATTACGGACGTGACGCGATGGTGGGAGTAGCGCTCTTCCTCAGCCAGCTCGCACACAGGAAAATGAAGGTCAGTGAATACAAGGCTACGCTCCCCAAATATTTCATCTCCAAAAACAAGATCTCGCTCAGCGATCCTGCCTTGATCGACATGATCCTTTCAAGGGTGAAGGAGCATTATTCTTCCTGTAAAGTGAACACGATCGACGGAGTGAAGGTGGACTTCGAGCAGAGAAGAAGCTGGGTGCATCTGCGCCGCTCCAACACCGAACCGATAATCAGAATATATTCCGAGGCCCCGACCGAACAGGAGGCAAGGGCTCTCGGGGAGGAGGTAATCTCAATCGCCGAATCATGTTTTCCTTCAGGACAACGCCGATAGAGGAGCAGCTCGACAGGGCCCTCACCGAAGGACGGGTAGGCTGCTTCTGCACCCAGAACTGCTGGGATCCGTACCGCAGCCGCTACCTGCACGACATTTTCAGGGAGAGGGGCAATCTCGCAAGGGTCATGAAACCGTCGGGGAGCGAGTTGACGCCTGACACCTCTCACATAGACTTTGATGCTGCCGACATCGAGGGGCTTGACGCCATAGTCGTGGAGATCCAGGATGTGGGCTCAAGATATTTCAACTACACCCGCGACGTGATGCGGCTCATGTCGATGTGCGCCAGGGAGGCCGACGGACCCTCCATATATGTAGTCGATCATGTGAATCCTGCCGGGCGGGTTGTCGAAGGCACCATACCGGCAGTCGAGTCGGATATCTGGACTCCGAAAGTCGCTCACCGCCACGGACTCACGCTCGGGGAACTCTGCCTGCTGTACTACAGTGAGATAGGTGCGAAGTTCCCTCTTCATGTGATTTCTGCACATTGTTCGGCAGCAGGAAAGGACATGCTGCCCTGGGTGATCGCTCCTGCTTCGGACATCCCGGGAATGTTCACCTGTGAACTCTATCCGGGCGGCGGACTCTGGAACAACACTACGATAACGCCTGCAATCGGTACAGCGAGGCCGTATGAGTATTTCGGGGCTCCGTTCATCAGGACAGAGGACGTGAGATTCCTGCCTACTCCCAAAGGGGTGATGATGCGCCCGTGCTCGTTCACCCCGTCTGCGGGGATATACAGCGGCCAGCAGTGCAACGGCTACCAGATAATGCTTGCTCCTGACGGACAGTATCATTCGTTGCTCCATACTCTTCTTTTGATGCGCCATTTTGCCGACAGGTATTCCCAGTTCGAGATGGGTGATGCCCTCTTTGTCAAGATTGCAGACCCGGTTATTGAGGAGTACCTCAGGGGAAGACTGACATTTGATGTTGTGCAGGAGCACGTCAAAATAGAGGAGCAGAAGTGGATACGCAAGGCCAAGCGTTTCCTGCTGTATGAAGACGCTCCTTACAGAAGGAAATAAATTGTCATAAAGTGGTGCGGAAAATTTGCCGTTTCAGAAAATATGGCTATCTTTGCATTCCCAAAACCAAATATGGTGGGTTCGTATAACGGTTAGTACTCGAGATTCTCAATCTCGCAATAGGAGTTCGATTCTCCTACCCACTACATCAAAAGAGGCATCCTTGGTTCAGGATGCCTCTTTTTTTTGTTCCCGCTTTCTTATGGCTTTCTTTGGACGTTCACATAATTTCGCTATTTTTGTATCACAACACTTACTAATACCCAATTAATAATGGTTTCTTTTAATTTATTGCAGCTCCCGCTGCTGGCCACGCTATTGCTGACCGGGGGGGGTGGATGTCCTATGCACAGGACAAGACGGTCACCGGTAAGGTGACGGATGGCAATGGCGATCCTGTTTATGGAGCGGTCGTCATGGCAAATGATGGTAATTAATCCATCGGAGAAATGACTGCCGAGGATGGCCGCTATTCAATTACAATTCCATCTGAAGTAAAATTCCTTACGTATTCCCTGATGGGGTACGAGGATGTTGTGGAGAATGTCTCCGGCCGCGATGTCATTGATGTAGTGCTTAGGGAGTCTTCTGTGTATCTTGAGGAAGCGGTTTCCATCGGTTATGCGAAAGTCAAGAGAAAGGATTTGACGGGTTCTTCCGTTTCCGTTTCTGGTGATGAATTGTCCCATATTCCGGCCACTACGGCCGCTCAGGCACTTGCCGGTAAGGCAGCTGGTGTGAGCATCGTATCGAGAAGTGGTGCACCGGGATCAGAGATTAACATAAATATCCGTGGAGGAAACTCCATCACGCAGTCAACATCCCCACTGTATATAGTGGACGGATTTGCGATGGAAGATGCTCTGAGAATGGTGGATGTGAATGACATTGAGAGTATAGACGTTCTCAAGGATGCTTCAGCTACGGCGATTTATGGAGCACAGGGTTCCAACGGTGTAATATTGATTACCACCAAATCCGGCAAGGCGGGCAAGACAATGGTTACATACAATGTCTATGGCCAGTTCGAGAAACTGAGCAAAAAGCTGCCGATGCTTGGGGTTGAGGATTATGTCAAATATCAGTACGAGTTTGCGATGCTTAACACCAGCGGAAAGATAGCCGAATGGGCTAATATGTTCGGAGGCTCTCTTTCCGATCCTGACTTCTATTCGGGAGCCTACTCACGAATACATTCAGAGTATGTCGGTAGGGAAGCGATAGACTGGCAAGATCTAGTGTTCGGAGGTACGGCCTTCACTCAGGCTCACAATGTGAATATTACAGGAGGCAACGAGCAGACAAGGTTCATGTTGAGTTACAACTTCAATGACCAGAACGGAATCATGGCAAAGCATGGTTATACCAGGAACTCCGTGAGGGCGAAAATCAACCATGAGCTTTGGAAAGGTGTCCGCCTTGACTTTAGCACTTCTTTTGGAAGTTCCAGGACCGAAGGCGGCGGTAAGATGAGTTCTGCTTTGAGGAAAACCTTGTTACAACCCCCTACGGGAGGAATCCGCTTTACTAACGAGGACCTGATCACAAAGGACCTGACGGATGAATTCAAGAAGATCGAGGGCCAATATGACCTCGACAATCCGATTCTTGAGAACAATGCCATTGACAACAATCTCTATAACCGCCAGTTTGTGGTGAATGGAGGAATTGAGTTTGACTTCCTCAAGGATTTCACCTGGAGGACAGCCGGTAGCTATACATGGTATTCCATAAGGGAAGATTATTGGGATGATGGTACCACAAGCGCAGCCGAAGCATACAAGACGGACACGCAGGATAACGTTTATCCTTATGGTTACAGGTATAATACAGAAAAATACTCCTGGCAGATTACCAATACACTGAATTGGAGCAAACAGGTCGGCAGGAGCAGTATCAGCGCTCTTGTTGGACAGGAAACCATCTTTAATCATTCCCAGAATGATAAGAATGTGTATTATGGTTTCCCGGAGAACAATTTCGGACTTGATAATATAGGTATGGGACAGTCTTACAGCCGGTCTTCAGGCCTTGCAGAGAACGCGATTGTGTCATTCTTCGGTCGGGCCATGTATAGCTGGGACGACAAGTATCTGGTTACGGTGTCCGCCAGAGCTGACGGATCATCCAAATTTGCAGCCGGTCATAAATGGGGTTTTTTCCCTTCAGCATCAGCGGCATGGCGAATATCACAGGAAGATTTCTACCGGAACAGCGGCTTCAGCAATGTTGTAAACAGAATGAAACTGCGTGTGGGATATGGTACTTCCGGAAACTGCAATGTTGACGACTACATTTATACGACCGCTTATAGCGCCGGACACTATGCAATCAATGGCTCTGATGTCTCTACACTGGTTCCTGGAAGCACTCTCGGCAACCCCTCGCTCAAGTGGGAGACGACAAAGTCACTGAACGTGGGTGTTGACCTGGGATTTGCAAAGGACAGGGTCAACATGAGTGTGGATTGGTACAACAACCAGTCTGATGACCTGATCATACTCAACGAGATTCCAAATACTACAGGATACAGTAATCAATACCAGAATCTCGGCGCAATAAGGAACCGTGGTTTGGAAATCGTCCTCAATTCAATAAATGTTGAGAGGAACGGATTCCGTTGGACTACGGATTTTAACATTGCATTCAATCGCTCCAAGGTTCTGTCTCTCTATGGGCTTGATGGAAAGGACTATATGTACGAAACATCTAAGGATAGTTATGAAAATTGGTCAGCAACATTCCTTGTGAAGGTTGGCCAGCCGCTGGGTCAGTTTTTTGGATATGTTTATGACGGAGTGTATACTACTGATGACTTTATCCAGAATCCTGATGGTTCATATATCTTGAAGCCTGGAATTCCTTATGACTCCAACCGAAGACGTGACCAAGTAAAACCAGGTGACATGAAGTTTGTACCTCAGACTGACAAGACAGACGAAGAAGGAAATCCTGTGTATATGTTGTCATCTGATGACGACAAGGCGGTGATAGGTAACTCGAATCCAATCTTTAGTGGCGGTCTTGCCAACACTTTCTCATGGAAGGGCTTTGACTTGTATATCTTCATGAATTTCAGTTTCGGTAATAAGGTCTGGAATCTTAATAAGGTCCGCTATTACGGTCCTTATCTTGGTAACATGAACTCGTTTGCCGAGATGGGCAACAGGTTCACTCTTATAGACCCCGATACCGGAAAGGAGACTACGAACCTCCAGCGTCTGGCCGAGCTGAATCCTAATCAGCATAGCAAGGATATGCTCTGGAGTCTGAGTTCTTATAATAACTACTCTGTATCATGCCCGATGGACCTTTTTGTTGAAGATGCATCATATTTGAGGCTCAGCACCATTACTCTCGGGTATACGTTGCCTAATGAACTGACACGCAAGGCCAAGATAGAGAACCTTAGGATTTATGTCACGCTGAACAACCTGTACACTTTCACAAGATACAGTGGCTATGATCCTGAAGTGTCTACTAGCGGTGATGCTCTTACCCAGGGAATCGACAGCTCTTCCTTCCCCAGAACCAGAGGTTGCGTGATAGGTCTCAACTTGAACTTTTAATTTAGGATAAACATGAAAAAGATATATTTCGGTCTTGCTTTGCTAGCCTTGTCGGCAGTTTCTTGCAATGACTTTCTGGAAATACCCTCTGAAACAAAATTTGACAGCTCCACGGTCTTTCAGACCGAATCCCGGGCAGAGATGGCCGTACTCGGAGCCTACCGCGCCGGATGGAGCGATGAGATATGGTATCAGCTCGGGATGGGAACGGATGAAGTTTATTCCACCGAGGGCGTTACAAATTCCAAATATCAGCTCGGGAACTATGTGCTTTCAGCCGCAAGGACAGGAGGTTGCTTTTCAACTTTCTATACTGCCATTGAATATGCCAACGTGTGCATAATGAATCTCAAGAACATGGAGCAGACAGACAATGTGAAGCGTATGTTGGGTGAAAGCTACGCCATCAGGGCTGCCGCATATCTGAATCTGCTGCGTTATTGGGGTGATGTGCCTTATCTTACGGTTCCGGTTTCTGAACAGGACAGCTTCTATTCTTCGAGGGAAAGTCGTGATGTCATTTATGATGGCATTATAGATGACATGATGACTGCTACGGAGCTGATTCCATGGAAAAGCGAGATCTCCAATTTCACTCCGGAACGTTACTGCAAGGAGTCGGCATATGGTCTTCTTGCCCGCATAGCTCTGTATGCGGCCGGATACTCTCTGCGCTGGGATCTGGATTCGTATTCAACTGGTTCACTGAGAATCGCCAAAAGAGATGATCCTGCACGCATCAAGGAACTGAACAAAATTGCCATGGATGCCTGTGAAGTGGTCATTGGCAGGGGATCATTCTCCTTGAGCCATGACTATGACCAGATCTTCAGGGACCTTCTCAATGGGGCATATAACCAGGAGTCAATGCTGGAGCAGGGATTTCAGGGGAACAACGTGAAGAGTAATCACGGATATACCAATGCTATTTCCTGCCATGCCAGCTCCATGATGGGCAAAGCTTTTCCGCAGATGAGGATCAATCCCATATTGTATTTTGACTACAGTCCGGACGATCTCCGTAGGGATGTTACCGTATGCCAATATGCAATAGATGCCGAAAGTATGATTTATGAAATGCCTTACGGATGTTTCTATATCGGCAAATTTCGCCCGAATTGGAAGTCCACCATTGGAACTGGAACCTCTGCAAGGGATGTCAACTGGCCGTGGATGCGTTATGCCCATATATTGCTCATGTATGCAGAAGCTGCCAATGAGTACTACGGAAGCCCTACCGCTGAGGCAATTGATGCCCTTAAGGCTGTGAAAATGAGGGCTTTCGGATATGACGAGTCCAAGATAGGTGAGATTCCATCAGATCATGACGGATTCCTTAAGGCCCTGATTGAGGAGAACAAGCTTGAGTTTGCAGGTGAGTCCTGGAGACGCACCGAACTTTGTCGCTGGGGTATACTGTATGAAACCCTGATGGAAAACAAGACTGAACTCATGATGCTTGCCGGAAGAGAAGGAAGATATGAAAATGTTGACAGGTATCGTATCTTTATTCCGCAGAAAGCCGTATGGCAAGACCCGCAAAACAACATACCATATACTGCCCTTACGGTCATGCAGCTTACCAGCGAAGAAATCAAGGAGTACAATGATCAGGGATACGTGGTTGTGGACATGCAGGATTCGGTTTCGCCCTGCACACATGCGGACGGAAATGAAATCATGCCTTTCGGAGTGTATGAAGTGGCTTCGGACGGACTTCATGTCTACAAAGGGAACGACGGATATGGCGACAATGTCAGGTATGTGAATCTGTTCGGAGGACTTACAAAGAACCATTCCGAGATTCTTCCGCTTGCCCAGACCGTTATGGATGTCAACCTTGGACTTCAGGGACAGCAGGTTCCTGGTTATTGATACTTGAAAACCCTCATATGTATGAATAAGTCAAATCTTTTTATTCTGTCAGTTGCTCTGCTCGCCGTTGCCTGCGGCGGGCAGGGAAAGATTGACCGGAAAGCTCTTGTGTCACGGAACAATCCGCATGTGACAGAATTGAACCCACTTTATTCTCTCAATTTGGGAAACGGGGAGTTCGCTGTTACCCTGGATGCGACAGGCCTTCAGACTTTCCCTGAGTACTGCTCAAAGGGACTTTCTCTTGGCACTTACAGTGAGTGGGCTTGGCACTCCTTTCCTGATACCGCTGGGTATTCATATGTGGAAGTGCTCGAGGACCATCCTCTCCCTGGGCATCCTCATGGACTTTATGCGGTTCAGGCAGGATATGGCATGACGGAGCGTGGACAGGCTGCTGCAGAATGGTTCAGGGCTAATCCGCATCGTCTGCACCTTGGAAATATCGGATTCGCATATATGAAGCCGGAAGAAATAACGGATGTCAACCAGGTTCTTGACATGTGGAACGGGATTCTTGAATCTGATTTCAAATGGAATGGTATGCCGGTTTCAGTGAGGACAGTATGTGCGGAGGAAGATGTCGTCGCTGCAAGGGTAGTTGCTGATTCAGCCGTGCCTCTTGTATTGCGGTTCCCGTATCCAACGGGAGTGCATACCGATGATGCTTCCGATTGGGGAAGCGATGGCCGTCATTCGACAGAGATAGTCGAACTTGGAGAATCGGGGGCAGTTCTGAAACGGACGGTCGACGATGCGGTCTATTATGTGTCCCTTGGGTGGAAAGGTCAGGCAGAACTGAGCCGCAACGGAAACAACAGTTTCCTGCTTGTTCCTGCCGAAGGTTCATTCGAGTTTTCCGTTTCATTTGCACCGAAGACGGATGAGCTGGCCCACATGGATTTCCGTCAGGCCAGGTCTTCTGCCTCCAATTTGTGGAACGGATACTGGAAGAGCACGGGAGTGATAGATTTTTCCCGTTGCACGGACAACCGGGCTCCATTGCTTGAACGCCGCGTAGTACAGTCCCAGTATCTGATAAGGTGCCAGGAAGCTCAGAACTACCCTCCTGCAGAGACAGGGCTCACATATAATTCATGGTATGGCAAATTCCATTTGGAGATGGTCATGTGGCACAGTTTCCACTATGCTTTGTGGAATAAGCCGGAATTGCTCGAGAAACAGCTCAAGTGGTATCTGACCGCGATGCCGACGGCTAGAGAGATTGCCCGCCGCCAGAATTTCTCCGGTGTGAGATGGATGAAGATGACAGATCCTTCGGCTCTCGAAGCCCCTTCTGACATCGGTTCTTTCATAATATGGCAGCAGCCGCATCCCATTTATATGGCGGAACTGATATACAGGGCAAAGCCGGACAGGAAATTCCTGGAGACATATTATGACATGGTCCAGCAGACAGCGGAATTCATGGCTGATTTTGTCAACTATGACGAGGAAAATGACCGATACGTCATAGAAGGTGCTTGCGCCGCAAATGAATCGTACGACGAGAACAGGACGCTCAATCCGTCATTTGAACTC
The DNA here is from genome assembly GCA_902491795.1 of uncultured Bacteroidales bacterium. Taxonomy (GTDB): domain Bacteria; phylum Bacteroidota; class Bacteroidia; order Bacteroidales; family UBA932; genus Cryptobacteroides. The sequence continues at coordinate 14,529 of CABUIX010000012.1, forward strand.
TCGTACTGGCATTTTGGCCTGTCGGTAGCCCAATTGTGGCGTGAACGGATGGGTAATGGCAGGAATCCAGAGTGGGATGAGATTTGTGCCAAGCTTTCACCTCTTGCCATGAGTCCTGACGGAATATACCTCCCGGCTGAAATAGGACCTGGAATTCCGGATTTCGTCAACATGAAACCTGCCGAGGAATTGCCTGCTGCAGCTCCTGCCGGGGGATATGTTAACGGTCAGCGCCCCAAGGCTGACGCAGCGGTGCCTTCCGGCAGACAGGAAGGACATGATCCATTCTATGTGAAGGCTACATCGAGCGAGAATCTTCTTGCTTTCGGTGTTCTTCCGGAGTGCCGTCTTTTTGATGAGGAAGGAATGATGCGGACGCTTGATAGGGCCGCGGAGAATTATGGCTGGAAGGGTGGCAGCTGGAGCTGGAACTATCCTTCATTGGCCATGAATGCAACCAGGTTGCTCCGTCCTGATATTGCTCTGAGGGCAATTACCATGGATAATCGCAGCGAACTCCTGCTTCCTGGAGGCAACAATTACCGTTCGGAGACATTGAGAATGTATCTTCCCGGAAACGGTGGTCTTCTTCTGGCCGTGGGTATGATGTGTGCGGGATGGGACGGCTGTGAGGTGGAGAATCCCGGTTTCCCAAAAGACGGGTCATGGGATGTTCGTTGGGAAGGTCTTGAACCCCTTCCATAAGTCTTGTGCGACTATGCATGAATCAGGTGGCACAAATACTTTGACGTGATATATTTAGGCTGCATCTTCTGCGCGTTGCTTTGCGTTCTTTGGATGTAGCCTTTTTCATGCAAAAAAATGAAAAGGCCCGGAATCACTCCGGGCCTTCCGCCATAATTTCTGTCTTAAAACCAATATCAGCAATTTATGCTATTCTGAGGCGGTCAGTGTCAGTTGGCCGTAGACCAGTCATACAGGTTGATGCTGTGGTCACGGTTCATGACATAGACTGGAGAGAAGTTCCAGATGTTCTGAGTGTTGTATGCCCCTCCTTTTGCAAGGGCTCCGATTCTCAGATAGTGGGCTCTCTCGTATTTGAACTCGTCCCGGTTGACTCCATCGCTTGATGCATCGATGGTCAGCGTTATCCTGTCGGTTGTCCCGTCTTCCTTTACGGTCACGTTTGAAAGAGTGGAGCCGGTGTCGGATGTGTTCTGCCTGAAGTTCTGTCCGACGAAGTTTGAGGTGTTGGAGCAGAATACCACCTGGCTGACGGTGTTGAGCCTTGACGGATCGGCCATCTCGATGGAGAAGGTTGCGGTGATGGTCTTGGTTGCGTCGTCATAGGTGAATTCGGGATCGATTATTCGGCAGTAGGGAGTGAGCTTGAAGTCGAAGTTGTTGGAACCTTCGCCGAGCTCGATTATTGTGGTCTCTTCGGGGGAGAATACAGGAAGCTTCCTGAAGTCAACCGTGTACTTTCCGGCGAAGACCATGTCGTTGCGGTACTCTCCGTAGAACTTTACGAACCAGTCCTGCTCCTCGTAGAAGCCTTCCCACCTGTCACTTACATCTTCAATGACGGTCAGACTTCCGGAGATGCCCTTGAACGTTGAAGTCCAGGTTGTCCAGTCGAAGCTGGATTCGCTGTATGTCTCAACCTGGATGGGCTCGTTGGTCCCGGAGTCAATTATCTTTCCGTAGACCTGAGCATTGGGCCCGTCGTAGTTGTCCAGTTTGAACAGGTCGCAGGAAGTCACAAGCGAACCTGCCGCAGCGAGACATGCTATTTTGATGAGTAATCGTTTCATACTACTTTGTGTTGTTGTTGATAAGATGGTTGTTGGAATAGTTCGGGATAGCGGAGTAGTAGTCTTCCGGCCTTACCTGGGGATGGAAGCCTGCAGGATTCTGTGAAACCTCATCGAATGATGTGAGGGACCTGAGGAAGATGTACTTGGCTTCGCTGCCGCTGAGGTCTACCAGAGGAATCAGGGTGAGCTTCTCAGGGACTGCACCTTCTCCGTCATAAACATCGGTTCCGTTGAAGTATGCGCGTCTTCTCCAGAGTACTGACTGCCATTTGTTCTCTGCTGCGAACTCAACTTTCCACTCATGGAGGACGTTCTCGAGCGTGAGGTCTATGTCATCCGTGAATCCGGCCCTGTGGCGTACTTCGTTGAGATACTGTTTAGCGAGGGCGGCATCGCCGAGTCCGCTTTCAACGCAAGCCTCAGCATAGGTGAGGAGGACCTCGGAGTAGCGGAGATCATACCAAGGTGTCTGGGTAACGGTATTGTAGGCCGTCTGGTCGAGGTACTTCTTGTTCTGGAAGCAGTAGGCCGTGCGGTTGTTGTTGTTGATGTTGCCCGGCAGCTCGTAGAAACCTGAATTCTGCTCGGCCTCTCCACCGTAGGGGTAGTATACTGTTCCGTTGAATTCTACACCGTCGTTTGTGGCGGGATAGATGTTGGGAGTGCCGTCAGGCATTATCATGCCACCCTGGTAGTGGATGACAGTGTTGCGGAATGTTGCACCGGGATATACGATCCAGGCCTGGAAACGTGCATCCTTGTCCACGAAAGGATCGGAAACATTGTCATACTTGATGTACTTGCTGTTGTCGCCGGTCTTGAATTCGGTGGGAGTGTCGTTGCGGAAATATGTCGTTTCATCTCCGTCAACTTTTGTCTTGATGGTGCCGTCGATGCTGCTGCGGTCTGTGTCGTAGTAGTCGAATTCATCGGCGTAGTTGAGGGTGTAGCTGTACACACCGGTACGCCATCCGGCTGCAACCTGTGCCGGAGCTCCCCAGTTTCCTCCCTGGGAACTCTCCATTCCGTTTCCGGTCGTGAGGTTTCCTGACTTGTAGGACTTTCCGAGCAGACCCTCAAGCGTAGAGTAGTTCTGGAAAAGGTTGATCAGGTTGGTGGTTGCATCTTCGACGGTTGAAGGATTTGCTCCCTCAAGTCCGTAGTGGCCGCTATTGATGACCTTGTAGGCTGCATCAATGGCTGTCTGGTAATAGCTGTCGGCGTAGGATTCCTCCATGTAGCTGAGTTTTTCCTTTACTGCCTGATAGCTGCCGTCGAGCTGGGCCCTGTTCCAGTATTTTGACTCGGAAGCTGCCCAAAGTGCTACGCGTGCCTTGAGAGCATATGCTGTATATTTGCTTACGCGCATTTCTTCGGGAGCCGTCTCGGGCAGCAGCGCAGCTGCCTCGTCGAGCTGGGCAAGAATCCAGTCCCAGGTATCCTTCTCGGTGCTTCTGGGTATATAGAGGCCGGCATTCACGCCGTCTCCCTTGTATTCGTCGTCAAGAACCCTGTCAACGATGGGCATTCCGCCGTATATCCTGACGTCTGCAAAGTAGCAGTAGGCCCTGATGAATGTAGCCTCTCCGAGGTAGGTGTTGGCTGCTTCTTCAGTGATTACGCCCCTTTCGGCAGCATCCTTGATGTTGTCCATGAAAAGGTTTATGGACCTCATTTCTGTAAAATTCCAGAAATCGCTGACGCCGTTGTTGCTGTAGCTTGCAGTCTCGCGGCTGTGATTGGCGTAGAATGTGCTTCTGTCGTTTGCGTCGAAGGCATCCATGGGGATGTAGTTGTAGATGTCGGCAAGGACTCTCTTGATTCCGGCCTCGTTCTTGAACATGTCTTCAGCCTGCATCTTGGTGAGATCGCCCTCGAGGTTGTCGAAGACTGCTTCGCAGGAAGAAAGTGTTCCGAGAGCCAAAGTCGCAACTGCTATATATTTGAGAATTGTTTTCATGTTGCTGCAGATTAGAAATTAAGATTCAAACCGAAGGTGAATGACCTGTTGATCTGGAAGGTTCCTCCCTGACGGCCATGGTCTACGGATTCAGGATCGATGAACTTGAGGTTCTTGTTGCAGAGCGTGAAGAGGTTGCCTCCGTTGAAGTAAACGCGCAGACTCTTCAGACCGACTTTCCTGAGGAACTCGGGAGAGAAGCGGTAGCCGACCTCGATGGTCTTGAGTCGCAGGTAGGTAGCGTTGATGAAGTTGTAGGGCTGGTTGCTGGTGTAGGTCACGTTGTGTGAGTTGCCAGGTCCTGTAACGCGCACGAGTGCAGGCCAATAGCCGGTGTTCCACTCTGTGTTGGGGTCCCAAGGGTCATCGCCGTAGTTTGCAACTGACCAGCAGTCTTCAGTGTACATGGTGGGCAACTGGTACAGGTAGCCGAATCCTGCGTATGAGGAAAGTCCGAGTGACTTGCTCTTGAGTGATGCTCCGGAGAACACAAGGCTGAAATCCAGGTTCTTGTAGTTTCCGCTGAAGGTCAGACCGAACTGAAGGGGAGGATTGGCGTCAGACCAGGTATAGAATACGTCGTCGCCGGTGATGTATCCGTCTCCGTTGCGGTCAACCAGGGCATACATTCCGGGAACCATGTCGCGGTTTCCTGAACCGGTCCTGTTTGTATCATAGAGGATTCCGAGGTTGGAGATGTAGTCAAGGCTGCTGAACTGTCCGCCTGCCCATTCGTAGCGGGAAGCGCTTCTGGCGTTGCTCCATCTGTTCAGGGTGCTTCTCTTCCAGTAGTTCATTGATGACTTGTAACCCTTTCCGTTCTCGCTCTCGATATAGGTCATTCGTGAACGGGTGTAGGTTGCGGTTCCGGTTACGCGGTAGTTGAACTGTCCGATTGACCCGCTGGTGTAAAGTGAAAGTTCAAGACCCTGGTTCTCCTCCACGTTGAGGTTTTCCTGAGGCAGTGAAACTCCATAGAAGTCGGGCAGTGAAACGGTGCGGGTTGCTGCTTTGCCGTTGATCTCCCTTCTGAACCAGTCGAATGAACCTCCGAACTTGCCGTGCCACATTTCCCAGTCGATACCGAAGTCCTGCATGCGTACCTTTGCCCAGGTGAGAAGGGTATTCTCTACGGTAGTGGAGTTCCATGCCGGTGTAGTTGTGCCGTCGGCGAAGATGTAGGAACCGTTTGATGAATATCCTGCGATGTAGGCGTAGGCATTACCCTGAACCTGTCCGGTCATACCGTCGGACCAGCGGAACTTGAGGTTGTTGATGAAGGGAAGGGCCTGCTTGAAGAAATTCTCTTCGGAAATTCTCCATCCGAGGGAATAAGCAGGGAAGAATCCCCAGCGGTGTCCGGGAGCATATACGTATGATCCGTCCACGCGGCCTATGACTTCTGCAAGGTATTTTCCCTTGTAGTCGTATGTTGCACGTCCGATGTAGCCTGCGGTTGCGCTGCTGTAGCGGCTTCCGGAGTTGTCGGCAGTTGTGGCAAGTCCCTGGTCAAGGATGTCATGGGTGTAGAATGAGTCGTTGGTGCTGGTACCGTACTTGCGGCTGCCCTGGACGATGGCGCGCTGGTTGTTGGTAACTTCGGCGGCGAGGGTAACTCCAAGGTTGTGGTTGCCGAACTTCCTGTTGTAGTTCGCCTGTGCCCTTCCGTAGAGTCTCTGGTTGTCTGTCCAGAGTTCGCTGTATTCGTTCTCCACTCTGGAAGTTGCCGCATAGGTGTCAGTCTTGTAGTCATACGTGTCGTACTGAAGCACGAGGGTGCGTGACTTGTTGGTCGAGAAGTCGTATGCACCTGATACCTGGAGGGTGAGACCCGGCATCCAGGGAGCTGTGTACGAGAGGTCAACGGTGTTGTTGAATGTCCTTCCGGTGGTCTTTGCTATACCGGATGTTGAAGGATCAAGCATTGCGACAACATTCATGTTCTCGTTTCCGGCTGAATAGTGGGTGTAGTCAGTCTCCCCTGTGGCGGGATCGATAGGATGTACTCCGATACGGGGGTCAGTAGCGTAGATGTGGTACTGCATGTTCCAGTCCGCGTCGGGGTTACCGGGAGTGTTCTGGTTGCTGATGCGCATCGAGGTGGTATAGGTCAGCTTGAGGTTCTTGCCAAGGTTGGCAGTAACGCTTCCGTTGATGTTCCACCTGTTGTAGGCGTATGAGTCTGACCTCATGATTGACGAGTCGTCCATATAGCCTACACCGAGGTAGTAGTTGATCTTGTCGGTACCTCCACGGATTGACGCGTTGTGCATCTGGTTCACGGCGAAGGTCTTCATGACCTCGTCATACCAGTTGGTATAGTTGTAGGCAGGGTCTCCTGCTGCATATGCTTCGATTTCCTCTTGTGTGAAGCGGTGGTCAAGCCTGGCTACATCAGACATTGCATTGTCCCACCTCATGAAGCTTACCCAATCCTCGACATCGTGGTTCGTTACAGGCTGGGTGAGGCGTACTGAAGTGGTGACTGAGACTGACGGAGTCATGTCGCGTCCTTTCTTGGTGGTGATGAGAATCACACCGTTGGCGGCTCCGAGACCATAGATGGTTGCTGAGGCATCCTTCAGGACAGATACGCTTTCGATGTCCTCGGGGTTGATTTCCTGGAGTACTGAAATGTCGTTGTATGTCTCTATTGATTTGGCTGACATCGCATAGCCAGTCTGCTTTCTTGTCATTTGCTGGCTTCTTACGACGCCGTCCACCACAATCATAGGGGTACCGTAGCCACGCAGAGAGAGCTCAGTAGAGAAGGATCCGGGCTTTCCGCCAGTGTCGCGGATAAGCAGTCCGGGCACCTTTCCCTGCAGTGAGAGCAGTGCGTCCGGAGACTTGGTGTTGGTGATGTCGTCGGTCCTGATCTGGGATACTGCTCCGGTTAGGGTCTCCTTCTTCTGTACACCGTAACCTACAACGATTGTCTCGTCAAGCAGAGTTGTGTCTTCCTTGAGGACAACCTGAAGCTTGTCACCTCTGCCGACTGTTGCTTCGGAAGTGGTGTATCCGATGTACGATACTTCGAGCACGTCTCCTTCCTTGACTCCTTCAAGAATGGCGTTTCCGTCCATGTCTGTCATGGTGCCGGTGGTGGTGCCCTTGATCATGATGCTGGCTCCCGGGAGAGGGCCTGTGTCATCAAAGACGGTGATGGTTACAGACTTAGTCTGTGCAAGTGCCGACACTGAAAGTACGACACTGAGCAAAAACGCACAGAGAAGTTTTAGTGTTGGTTGATGAATTAATTTGTTCATGGAACAATGATTTTGGTTAGTTGGTAATATCTATTGTGTTGGAATAGACTAGATTTCAACGGACTGAGTGAGCCTGATGTCGTCGGAGGCAGCACCGAGGAGGAGGTCGAGGGTGCCGTGCTCGAGATCCCAGCCGTTGGTCTGCTCGTTCCAGAAGCGGAGATCATCGAGAGGGATGGAGAGCTTTACCTTGACGGTCTGACCGGCGGGGACGGAAACTCTTCTGAAGGCCTTGAGTTCCTTGAGTGGCCTTTCGACAGCGCTTTCGCGGTAGGAGGAGTAGACCTGAGCGATCTCGTCGGCGTCCATGTCACCGGTGTTGGTGATGGAGAATGAGATGTCGATGCGGTCCTTGGCGGCCTTTGCCTTGAAGTCGGAGTATTCGAAGGCGACATAGGAGAGGCCGTGGCCGAAGGCGTAGAGAGGAGCAATGTCCTTGGTGTCGAACCAGCGGTAGCCGACGAGGAGGCCTTCGGAGTAGAGGGCGTCAGGCCCCTTGGCGGGCATCCTGAAGCGGTTCTGTCCTGCGACGTCCCTGCGGTACTGGTTGCCGAAGAGGTCGCCCTGGACCTCGACCTTCTGGGGGAAGTTGCCGAGAGCGAAAGCGGGGGAGTCCTCGAGCCTGGCGGGGAAAGTCATGGGGAGCTTGCCGGAAGGAGCGATGTCGCCGAAGAGGACGTCGGCGAGGGCGTTGCCGCCTTCAAGGCCGTTCCACCATCCCTGGACGACGGCGCGAGAGAGGCGAGCGACCTGCCTGAGGTCACAGGGGCCGCCGGAGATGACGACGGAGACGATGTTGGGGTTGACCTCGGCGATGGCCGCGAGTATCTCGTTCTGCTGGAGGGGGAGGTCAATGTTCTGCCTGTCGCTGCCCTCGGTCTCGATGGACTTGTTGGTGCCGCAGAAGAAGAGAACGACGTCTGCGTCTGCAGCAGCCTTGAGGGCCTGGTCAAGCATGTCGGGGTCTGGGGCCTCGTTGATGTCTGTGGCGACGGTGGGGTCGTCAGCGGCGAGCCAGCGGCCGAACATGCCGAGATAGTTCTTGTAGGCCTGAGCATAGGTTACAGATCCCTGGGCCTTGGCGGAGATTCCGTCGAAGGGAGAGACCTCATAGAGAGTCTTGACACCTGCGCCCATGCCGCCGGCAGCGGTGGAAGCCTTTGCGTTGAGGCCGATGACAGCGATCTTGGGGGTAGCCTTGTCAAGAGGGAGAATGCCGTCGTTGTCGAGGAGGACGATGGACCTCTGTGCGATCTCGTAAGCGATCTGCTGCTGAGGCTTCTGGGAGGTCATGACGGTGTTGGCCTGGTCCTCGGGAATGGGCTGGATGGCAAAGCGGACGCGGAGAATCTCGCGGACCTTGTCGTCGATGAGGGACTCGGAGAGCTTGCCGGCCTTGACGGAGTCGATGAGGGCGGGGCCGAAGTAAGAGTCGCCTGTCATCTGGACATTGAGTCCGCCGAGGGCAGCGCCCATCGTGCTGTGCGTTCCGCCCCAGTCAGAGACGGTGAAGCCCTTGAAACCCCAGTCTCCGCGAAGGATGTCGTTGTTGAGGTGGGCGTTCTCTGAGCAGTAGAAGCCGTTGACCTTGTTGTAGGCAGGCATCACGACCATTGCGCCGCCTTCGCGGACGGCAGCCTCAAAGGGCTTGAGGTAGAGTTCCCTCATCACGCGCTCGGAAGCGATGACGTTGACGGATCCGCGGTTGGTCTCCTGGTTGTTGAGGGCGAAGTGCTTGATGCAGGCGGCGGTGCCGGCGTCCTGGACGCCCTTGACATATTCAGCGGCGAGAGCGGCGCTAAGAATGGGATCCTCGCTGAGGTACTCATATGTGCGGCCGCCAACGGGGAGTCTCTGGATGTTGATGGCCGGGCCGAGGATGACGTCCTTGCCGCGGAGTCTTGCCTCACGGCCCATGCCTGTGCCGTACTTGTATGCGAGTTCCGGAGACCAGGTGGCCGCGAGAGCGGCGCCGGTGGGGAAGTAGGTGGCGGAGTCAAGCTGCCAGCCGGCAGACTGGAAGCCGGTGGGGACACCCTCCTCGCGAATGCCGAAGGGCCCGTCGGTGTACTTGATGTCCTGGATTCCCTGAGAGGGGACGCCTTCGGAGGACATGTTGGTCTTGCTGTGCAGCATCTCGACCTTCTCCTCGAGAGTCATCCTGGAGATGATCTCGTTGATGGCCGGGTCATTGACAGTGAGCCTGTCCTGAGGGTTTTCGGGGGCTGAGTTGCATGCAACAGCTGACAATACAGCAGCTGCAAGCAATATTTGGCTGATTGCTTTCATGTTATGGTGTTATGTGATTTATGTCTTGGGGACGGAACCTTATTTGAAGATCAGTTGGGCAAAGTCTTCGAGATAGATTCTCCAGTTGCGCCATATGTGGCCGCCGGAAGTTTCCACGTAGGTGAAAGGATAGCCTTTGGCTTCGAGTTTCTCCCTGAGCTCCTTGTTGGCCTGATAGAGGAAGTCGGTCTCTCCTATGGCTATATAGAAAAGTTCGGGCTTGTCGGCAAAGAGCCTGTCGATCTTTTCATCGGTATTCTGGTAGAATTCAGGTGCAATCCAGCCGGTCTGGTCATCTGATGTGACGCCGAGTGCTGCGGAAAAGAGTCCGATGAAGCCGAAGGTATCAGGGTAGTTGAGGGCTGTCTGGAATGTGTGAAGACCTCCCATGGAAAGGCCTGCGATTGCTCTTCCTTCAGGCTTTCTTATTGTGCGGTATCTGGAATCGATGAAAGAGATCACGTCCTTGAAATGCGCTTCGAAAGATGTGTCGAACGAACCGCAGTTGTAGGGCTTGTACATGCCTTCATCAGACTCTCCGGGAGCGGCCTTGTGAAGTGTGTTCCCGTTGGTCATCACGACAATCATCGGGACAGCCTTTCCTTCAGCAATGAGGTTGTCGAGGATCTGGGCGGCACGTCCGGTGCAGAGCCAGGATTCCTCGTCACCACCCATACCGTGGAGCAGATAGAGCACAGGATATTTCTGCTTGCCCGTCTCGTAGCCGGCTGGAGTGTATATTGCCATTCTGCGGTCCTTGCCGAGCACGTCGGAGTGATACCATACTCTGGAAACCGTTCCGTGGGGAACGTCCTTTACAAAGTAGTTGTCGGCGCGTTCTCCGGGAATGATGAAGTAGTTCATAAGGTTTGCAATGTCCCTCTGCACGTATGCATTGTTGGGATCCTTGACTGAAAGACCGTCCACAATGAAATTGTAGTTGTAGAGTTCGCTTTCAAGTACGTCTGAAGTGTATTCCCATACTCCGTCAGGCCCTTCCTTGAGATCCGCGACTCCTGGAACTTCCACTGTCCCGAAGCCCTGGATTTCCATTTTTGACGGCTGAAGGAAGTCACCTGTGACCTGAACCCTGACGGCCTTGGGAGCCTTGAACCGGAATGTCACGGTATTGTCTTCGTGAATTTCAGGCGAAATGATTTGTGATCCGCCGAACAGTGACTGCTGGGCAACGCAAAGAAGCGGGGCGACAAGCCACGAAATCAGAATCAATGAAATTTTTTTCATGATCGGTTAAATTGGTTTTTTGGTGTTTTAAGTGTCGAAGCAAAGTTCGCAGATTGATATTTGTCGCCGTTGCGCCCTTGTTCAATTTTTTTTTATTTTGTTCAAACCTCAAAAATCCTGTCTGTATTCCTTTGGAGATACCCCGAAACGTTTCTTGAACGAGGTCGAGAATTGGGAGCTGCTGTTAAATCCGGTCATGTATGCAATTTCCGAAAGATTGTATTTCCCTTCCTTCATCAGGGCGATTGCCTTGTTGAATTTATAGTTCCTGTAGAAGGTGCTCGGAGTCTCACCGGTGAGACTCTTGACCTTGTAATAGAAATTCGTCCTTGAGATTTTGAGAATCTCGGAGATCTTGTTAATGTCCACTTCCGGATCGGAAAGGCTTTCGTCCATAATGGCATAAAGTCTGGAAAGGAAAGCCTTGTCCTGAAGCGAGAGGGTCTCTTCCTTTTCCGCCGGTTCCGCGGACAGTGAAGAGTTGAGATCCCTCTGCAGCCTGTGCCTGCGGTCAAGTTGGGATTTTATGACCGCGAACAGGTATTTCGGCTCGAAAGGCTTGGTGACATAGGCGTCGGCCCCTGCTTCAAGGCCTTCGATCTGGTTGTCGACGGATGCTTTTGCCGTGACGAGTATCACTGGAATGTGGGACATTACCAGATTGGATTTGATCTGCTGGCAGAGTTCGCATCCGTTTGTGCCCGGCATCATTATGTCGCTGAGCACAAGCTCGGGCATTTCTTCCTTGATCTTCGTCAGGGCAGTTGCCGCGTCGAAGCAGCAGGTGACGTCATACGAGTCGGAGAGTATCAGCTGCAGATAGTGGGCAACGTCCTCATCATCATCCACGACGAGAATTTTCGGATTCCCGTTTGCCTCTTTCATGCTTCCGGCGTCCTGCTGAAGGCTCGCCAATCCTGCAGTTGTCGGCTGCCTGACATTTCCGGCGGAGTATTCCTCTTCGGAATATGCACAGTCATCGTACGGCAACTTCAGGCAGAAGCATGCTCCGCCTGTGCCGTCTTCGTGTCTGGCGTCACGTACCGAGAGAGTTCCGTGATGAAGACCGGCAAGTATTCTGGAATAATACAGCCCTATGCCTATGCCTCCCTTGTTCTTGTCGGAAAAGTAACGCTCGAAGATTCTCTCCTTCAGTTCATCCTTGACGCCCGGCCCGGTGTCGGAGACGCAGATTTCTGCCGTCCTGTCTGCCGTGGTGTCGAACGAAAGTTCAACTGTTCCCCCCATAGGAGTATATTTGAAGGCGTTTGAAAGCAGGTTGACAACGATTTTAATGAGCTTGTCCTGGTCTACGGGCATCATGAAAGGTTCGTCAAGTCCCTTGCACACGAATTTTATTGCCTTGGTCCTGGCATTGAGCCTGAACGGTTCCGTGAGTCCGTTGAGAACTTCGACAACGTCTGTTTTTCTCACCGACAGAGAAAGCGCGTTCTCCTCCAGCTTGTCGAGGTCAAGGAACTGGTCCACTAGCTGTGTCATCCATGCGCTGCTTTTCTTTGCCACCTGCACGAGCTTGCGGTCATCCGGTCCTATGGTCTCGCTCTTGTCCAGCATCGAGAGCGGTCCCGAGATCATTGTGAGAGGGGAACGGAATTCGTGGGCAATATTGGTGAAGAACTGCTTCTGCCTTTCGGCTCTCATCTTTTCTTCCTTTGCCAGTTCTCTTCTCCTGTGGTTTCTCATTGCCAGGAATACCAGCATTACCCCTGCGGCAGAATATATTATGTATGCCCAGACACTCAGCCACGGCGCAGGGACTATCTTGACCGGCAGAGCAATCTCGTCGGACCTGAGACTGTCCGACAGGGTGCTGACCTTGACCTTGAAGGTATATTTTCCTGGCGGAAGATTGCTGTAGTAGGCTTCGCGGGCAAAACCGGCATTGATCCAGTCGGAGTCGAAGCCGTCCATCATATAATAATAGTGTGTCTTTTCGTTGAAACTGTAGTTGAGTGCTGCAAAGCTGATGGAGAACGAGTTCTGTCTGTGGTTGAGCCTGAGCTGCTTGCCTGAGCCGCAGTCGAATCCTGTCGGTTGCCCGTGGACTTTGACATCTTCAAAGATTACCGGAATCGTGACGGGCTCATGATCCGTCTTTGGCTTGAAGATGGTGATTCCGTGGTTCCCGCCGAAGACCAGCGTACCGTCGGAGAGTCTGCATGCCGCCCTGTCTGTGAACTGGTTGCCTCCTATTCCGTCTCCTTCCGTATAGTTCGTGAATTTCATGGTCTTCTTGTCAGGCATGCCGATTCCGTTCATCGTGCTGACCCAGATGTTGCCGCCGTTGTCTTCCAGTATTCCCATTATGTCGCTGCATGGTGCTCCGGGGACATTTGAAAGGGTTTTGGCAGCGGGATCCCAGCACAGCAGCCCGTTTGCCACGGTTCCAAGCCAGATGAGACCCTCGCTGTCTTCCAGCACGTCGGTGGGTATATACACGGAACGTGTTATGCAGTCGCTGAGTGTTTCTCCGCTAATGTCTGAAATCCTTGCCTTGAAGTCGGGACCGATGACCTTTACCGGCCTGTTGAATGCACATACGAGAATCTCGCCGTTATGTTTGGGGAGCAGCCCTGGAGTGAATGTGTATGCACGGCCGGTGGTGTTCGGCACTGTCTTGACCTCCTTTGCCCCCTTTTCGAGGTATTGCACGGTTTCGTAGGGGCAGCCGAGCCATATTGTGCCCAGTCTGTCAATCGCCATTGACAGGGGGTACCTTACCGGGTAGCTCGAAATTTTGTGGAGGGAGGTGCCTGAAATGCTCCATGAGGAGAGGGTGCTCATCGTTTTGCTCACGCTCCACAATATGCCGTCCTGATCCACTTCCACCAGCGATGCTTCGGTGTCAGGGAGATTCGTGTGCCTGCCGCTGTCAATGTCGTACAGATAAAGTCCGTTGTTGAGCGTCGCTATGACCAGCACGTTTTCCTCCTTCTGATATGCTATGGACACCACCGTCTTGTCCTTCAGGAACGAGACGGCGTAGTCATCTGAATTGAACAGGTCCCTGTATCTTCGGGCGACGAAAAAGCCCTGGTCTTCCGAACCGAACCATATATTTCTCGAAGAGTCCCTGAATATTGCCGAAATGTTGGAGAACGGCGGCAACTCAAACGGGAATCGCGGATCGTCGCCTCTTACTGTCTTGCCTTCGGTGACATAGTACAGCCAGAACGTGCCGTCATTCATGTGGAACAGGTAGTGCTTGTTTCCGATCGGAAACATCTGTGAAATTCTTTTCTCGTAAATCTCCCTGTTGGAGGAAACGGGTTCCGGCACTTCCACGAAAGACCTGATTTGGGTGTTGAAGATCACAATCTGCCTTCTGTTGGATATCCAGACGTTTCCGTTTGGCATGTTGAAAATGTCGGACGGCCAGATCGGGAGCGTGTAGGACGGTTCTTCTTCGGAGTCGGGTTCGTACCTGAAGATTCTGTTGTTCCTTACCGCCCATATCTCATTTCCGGGAGCCGTAAAATAATTTGTGACTGAATAGGTCGAGTCGGATGCGTGTCTGACCTGAAGCACAGAGTCCTTTTGTTCCGAGTAGCGGCCGAGAATGAACCCGTCAGTGAAGTACAGCTCGCCGTCGTCGGTCTCGAGAATCTGCTTTATGTTTCTGTTGGAATAGAGGTTGTCCCTGACACGCCTGAAACTGTCTCCTGAGGTATGGACGGATATTCCGTTGACAGTGGCTACCCAGAGCCGTCCTTTTTTGTCGAGATGCAGGTCGTTGATCTGATTGTCCTGGAGTCCTATGTTGTCGTCAAAACAGAAGTATTGCCGATAGTTGTATGAATCGTATTTGTTGAGACCCCAGAAGGTCCCCATCCAGATGCAGCCGTCGGCATCCTGGGCAATGCAGTTCACTTTCTTGTTGGATATCGAGGAAGACACCACGAAACCTTCGAGCTGTTCGGTTTCCGTATCAGGTATGCCTGATGATGAGCCGCTGCATATCGCGCACAATGCCAGAATGGCTATAGTTTTGTTCATTACGGGTTATTTTTTTTACTAATGTGCAAATAAAAATTTTTCCTCGGGAATAATGTGAACAAAAAAAGAATAATATGAACATTTATAGAACAATTATGGTAAAATAAGTCGTGAAATTTGTGTGTCGCACTAAAAAACTTTAATAACCGATGTTGAAAAAAATCTTCTTGACGATGGCAGGCCTTCTTGCCGGCATGTCGTTGTTCGCCCAATGGCAGAAAAGTCCTTCCGACACCCTGCAGAGTGTCCGGGTGCTCAAGGACGGAAATGTTGTGTTCAGCATCTATGCCCCCAAGGCCGAAAATGTCGGGCTTGCCGGAGACATCGTTCCCTGGGGAAAGAAAATCGAGCCCAGCAGAAATTCTGACGGCGTATGGTCCATCACGATTCCCGATGTCGCTCCCGGCCTGTACAGATATCATTTTGTGGTTGACGGAGTGGCGGTCTACGACCCGAAGAGTGAAACTACCACACAGAATTCGGCGCTTGCGGTCGTGGAGCCCGACGGTGACGAATTCTTCTCATATGATGAAAATATTCCCCACGGTTCAATTGCTGTACGCAGCTATTACAGTCCTGTAGTGGGCGAGACCCGAACGATGAGGGTATGGACTCCTGCCGGATATGAGAAGAGCTGCCCGAAGCTGCCTGTCCTTTATCTCGTTCACGGCGGTGGAGACACCGATACTTCCTGGCCAACCGTAGGTGCCGCGGGAGAAATTCTTGACAGGCTTTATGCAGAGGGAAAGATGGAACCGATGATCGTGGTGATGCCCAACGGCACGATCCATACCGATGACATGCAGGGTGAAGTTCCGATTTTCGCCGAAGACATGGTTGGACAGATAATCCCTTTCATCGAGAGCAACTATAATGTATATACGGACAAGGATCACCGTGCGATGGCCGGCTTGTCGATGGGAGGAATGGAGACCCTCGAGACGGCTCTGAAAAACATTGACATGTTCAGTTACGTTTATGTCCTTTCTTCAAGTTTTGCCCCGGGAGCTGACCCTGCGGCCGAGGCCGAGAGGCTCGGAGTGCCGGAAAATGTCGACAGGATAAACGGCAGCTTCAAGCAGTTCGTGTTCACTCAGGGCGGACCTTCCGACATAGCATACAACAACGGCATCAACACCAGGAACGAACTCGAACGCCTCGGCGTCAAGTTCGAGTATCAGGAAGTCGACGGCGGTCATTCATGGATTGCATGGAGGCAGAATCTTTATGACCTCGCAACAAGGATTTTCAAATAACCTATCATGAGATTCAAATCATACATAACATTGGCTGCAGGCCTGCTGGCAGGCTGCGGTATCCTGTCGGCACAGGAGACATTTACCGTGAAGGTTGACCAGCCTGAACACGGCAGAGTGATTGTCACTCCCGAGGTTCCGGCGGACGGTATCGTGAAGGCCGGAACCGTACTTGACGTAAAGGTCGAGGTGACGGATCCAGGCTGGGTATTCGACAGCGGCTATTATCTTTCCATCGACAACGGGATGTTCTATCCTGTCTACAAGGAATCGATGGTGCCGGAGTTCAAGGTGACCGTTGACAACAACATCATGAGTCTGGGTGCTTCGATCATTGAGGAGTCCAGAGTCAAGGGCTATCGGGTCATCCAGGATGTGCAGTATGCAAAACCGGGTGTAAAGCCTCTCAAATACGATGTCTTCATTCCTGACGGAGCGAAGAATCTTCCCTGCATCGTGATCATCCACGGAGGCGGCTGGTCATCGAATACCGAGGACATTATGAGGGGTCTCGCGAGAGAACTCATCAAGGGCGGCAAATATGTCGTTTGCAGCATTGACTACCGCTGGCTCGGAAACCTTGACGGTGACGAGGTCCCGAATACAATGCCGATGCTTATAGAGGACTGCTTCGGTGCAATTCTGCACATTCAGGAGCATGCCGCTGAATATGGGGCCGATCCGGAAAGGATAGCGGTTACCGGGGACAGCGCCGGAGGTCATCTTTCCGCATGTATGGGAACTCTGATAGAGAGAGTCGGCGACGGCGGTTTTGGAGTTGAGGAAGGTGTATATGAATATCTTCCCACATATATGCCTGAAGGCATGACGGCGGACAAGGCCCGGGAGAGACTCCATGCCATTAGGGCTGTCGCTCCCAGCTACGGGGTCTTCGACCGGGAGAATCTTGTGCGTTTCGCGAAAGACTGTCCTGTTGACGGCCAGAAAGCCATAGCGCCTGACGACAACATCCCTCAGGCAGACGTCCGTGCAATTCCACATTACATGGTTCTTGGAACACTCGACCGTACAGTCAAGAGGGAGCCGATTGAAAAATATGCCGCGGATCTCAAGGCTGCAGGCCAGAAGGCGGAACTTGTAATAGTGGAGGGCGCGGGCCATGCATTCTTCGACTGGAAACCTGACCAGCGTACCAAGGATACATTTGCAAAGTACGGCGTTCCCTATGCGGCCGACATGCTCAGGTTTTTCGACAGTGTTTTCTATGACTTTCCGTTCAGGAATACCGAACTGACTGAAGAAGAACGTCTCGACAATGCATTGTCGCTCATGACGGTTGACGAGAAGATCGCCACTGTGGTCGGCCAGGGCGTGCCGCGCCTGGGAATAGCCAACCCCGGAAGCACCGAGGCAATTCACGGAATTGTCCGCGGAGGGTCAAACGAACTTCCCAACATGGGATTTGCCGGGCAGTTTCAGCAGGGCAATGCGGGCAGGAAGGCACCTGCCGCTCCGGTCATGGTCAACAGCACGGCTTTCCCGCAGGCATACGGAATCGGAGAGACCTGGGACAGGGAGATGGCCCACATCGTAGGCGACGTGATGTCCATCGAAGCGAGATACTATTCCATGAACAGCGGCCGCAATTGTCTGGTCCTGTGGGCTCCGAATGCCGATCTCGCGCGTGACCCGCGCTGGGGCAGAACGGAAGAGAGTTTCGGCGAAGATCCCTACCTTGTGGGTGAGATGGTCGCCGCCGAGGTCAATGGCATACAGGGAAATGATCCGGAATACTGGAGAGGTGCAGCTCTGATGAAGCATTTCCTTGCGAACAGCAACGAGGACAACAGATATTCCACCGATTCACGTTTCGACGAGGAACTTTTCCGCGACTATTATTCTTACGGCTTCTGGAAGGGAGCAAGAGCAGGTGCGAAGTCGCTCATGACAGCCTACAACAGCTACAACGGCGTGCCCTGCATGGCAAACGACTTCATCAAGGACATTCTTCATGACGAGTGGGGCATGGACGGAATGATTGTTGATGATGCCGGGGCATTGATGTTCATGTCAGCGGCGCACGATTATACCAAGGATATCAACGAGTCCATCAAACTTGCCATGGAGGCGGGTCTGACCAGGTTCATTGACTCCAATTTTGCCCAGGTCAAGGCAGCCTACGACGGAGGTTTCATTTCCGATGAGGTGCTGGATGCCTGCACAAGGTCCAACCTCAGGACCATGCTCAAGCTTGGCCTTCTTGATTCGGAATGCCCCTACGACGATATGGAGTTCGGTGATGTGGCACCCTGGGAGACACAGGAGTTCAAGGACAAGGCAAGACTGGTTTCGCAGAAGTCCGTGGTGCTGCTGAAGAACGAAGACGATATACTTCCCATAGACACCAGGAAGGTCAAGAAGATTGCGGTTTTCGGGAACCGTGCGGAAAAGGTCCTCAAGGACTGGTACGGGGCGCTTCCGAGCTATACCGTGTCCCCGCTTGACGGCATAAAGGCTGCGGTCGAGGGCACGGATGTCGAGGTTAGGTTCCAGAGGTGGGATTCCGACGGGTCTGCTCAGAAACTTGCGCAGTGGGCTGACGTCTGCATTGTTTGCGTCGGCAATCATCCTGCGACCAGCCCTGACTGGGATGCAATGTCAATCCAGGCTCCATGGGCGTACGGCACTGTTGCCGGTGACGGCCGTGAGGCTCTCGACAGACGTTCTCTGCAGCTTGAGACCGAGGATCTTGTCAAGGTAGTCTGGCAGGCCAACCACAATACCGTCGTTGCCCTGATCAGCAGTTTCCCGTTCGCGATCAACTGGACCCAGGAAAATGTTCCGGGTATCGTGCACATGACCCAGTGCAGCCAGGAGCTCGGCAATGCCCTCGCAGATGTTCTGTTCGGCCGCTACAATCCTGCAGGACGCACCACCCAGACATGGGTGAAGGATATTCTCGACCTGCCCAACATGCTTGACTATGATATCCGCAATGGACGTACTTACATGTATTTCAAGGGCGAGCCGCTTTATCCTTTCGGCTACGGACTCAGCTATACCGAATTCGAGTATTCAAAGCTCAATGTGTCCAGGGACGGCGACGACTTCGTGTTTGACTTCAGTCTCAGGAACACCGGTGACAGAGACGGCGAAGAAGTGGTGCAGCTGTATGTCCGCATGAACGGTGATGACGCCTCCAGGAGGCTGAGGGGCTTCGAGAGGATTCCGGTCAAGGCAGGGGAGACCAGGCAGGTGAGAATCACTGTCCCTGCTTCCGACCTGGAACTCTGGAATTCGGATACCCACAGTTTCGAGCTGAATTCCGGAAAGGCCGAGTTCATGATCGGAGCCTCGTCCGAGGACATCAGGCTCAGCAAGACAATGAAAATCTGACTACATTCATAATAACAACCAAAAAATCGCATTATGAAAAAATTAATTATCCTTTTCGCAGGCCTCGCAATGATTGCCGGATCGGCAACCGCACAGGAACTTGCAAACTTCTCGTTCGGCAGGCAGCAGATTGTCTCTCCTGAGATTCAGGGAGACAGCGTTACCTTCCGCCTCTCAGCCAACTATGCTACCGTGGTCAACCTCTCCGGCAGCTGGATGGCAAACCCCTGGGGTGACTCAATCCCCATGCAGAAGGGCAAGGACGGAGTATGGTCAGTCAAGATCGCTCTTCCTTCTCCTGAAATCTACACCTACAACTTCGTTGTTGACGGCGTATCCGTAAACGATCCCCTGAACTATATGGTTCAGCGTGACGGTACCCGTTATCTGAACATGCTCATGGTTCCCGGCGAGCGTACCGCCGACTATTTCCCTGCAGAGCAGAGGGGAACCGTTTCCTACAAGTGGTATGACAGCGAGATTCTCGGAATGAACCGCCGCCTTACCGTCTACACTCCCTACGGATATGAGAAGAACACCAAGCAGAAGTATCCTGTGCTCTACCTGCTTCACGGAGCCGGCGGAGACGAGGAGGCCTGGACTTCAATGGGCCGTGCTGCCCAGATTCTCGACAACCTCATCGAGAAGGGTCTTGCTGAGCCTATGATCGTGGTTATGCCCAACGGCAACCCCAACCAGCAGGCTGCATGCACCATGGGAATCGAAAACAAGGACATTGACTACCGTGATCCCGCTTTCCGTGACGCTTATGTAAGGAGCCTCTGCGAGGAGATAGTTCCTTTCATCGAGAAGGAATACAGAGTCATCGCAAAGCCTTCTTCACGTGCAATCGCGGGTCTTTCAATGGGTGGCGGACATACCATCAGTGCTTCCATCCTCTATCCTGAGATGTTCGACTACATCTGCCCTCTCTCAGCAGCAGGTTCAGCTACGCCCGAGCAGATCAAGGCTCTCAAGGATGCGGGAGTGAAACTTTATTTCCTTGCCTGCGGAACTTCTGACTTCCTTTATCAGGGATCTCAGGCTCTTGACAAGGTGCTTACCGAGCAGGGTCTTGACCATGTGTTCTACGAGTCAGACGGTGGACACGTTTGGGCAAACTGGAGACTGTATCTCGATACATTCGCTCCTCTGCTCTTCAAGTAGAATCCTGAATGAATCAGTTTGTGGTAAAAGGGGCAGCCGGATTTCCGGCCGCCCCTTGATCATTTGCCTCCAAGGTCATGCAGGGTCAACATCAGGATAGCAGGTCTCCGGAATTTTCGCGAGAATCTCTGCTTTGTGTGCTGCCAGTTTCAGGTCTCTTTTCAGAAAATGTCTTTCCAGAACCTCACCGCTTCCTTCTCTGCGGATTTCGACCAGTCTTGAGTAAGGAGGAAAGTTGAATTCCTTCCGTTCCTCAAGCAGGGAAGCAACTGTCTTGCTTCCGTCGAAGCGCTCATGCAGCGTTGTCTGTATCACTACCTTGGGAGCCAGCCCCCGCATTAGTTCCACAATCTGCATTGCCCTTTCGTCACTGCGGAAGTCATCCCTGGAAACAAGCGCATCGGCCTGGACCACAGCGATCATCGACGGATTGCCGCAGCCGTTTCGCTTTAGTTCGTTCAGTGTAAGAATGCATGTATCCTTGCCCGGGAAGAGCTTGGCAATTTCGGCAGAAAGTTCGTCCGGCTTTTCCCACCCCCGGATTATCGTTACCGGCCCGTTGCATGTCCTGATGGCGGCGGAAAGTTTGTGTGAGAAATACCCCGACATGCCGTTTTTCCTTTTTTCGGCCGAGGTGTCAATTATTTCGACTTCACCTGATCTGCCTCCGCATGGCTCCAGTCTGAATTTTCCTGTCATGCAGTTGTACTCTGTCTCAAGCGAAAGACAGGAAGAACCGAGTATTACGGGAGCCGAGTGCAGTTCGGCCAGCTTGATTGCGGCATCTCTTCCGTTGTATCTCGGTGCACTGTCGTTCTGCTTGTAAAGAGGATCCTGTTCTTCGTCTACAATGATGAGTGCCAGTCTGCTGAAAGGAAGGAATATTGCGGTCTTGGTCCCGACAGCCACAAGACTCTTCCCGCGTCTCAAGTCATCTGCAAGTCTGCTTCTTACATTTTCTTTCTGTTCGGGACTTATCGTTCGGACTGCCTCTCCGAAAAACGGGCGCAGCAACTCTTCGAGTTTCGAGCAGAATGCAAGTTCCGGGGCAAGCACCAGAATCTGGCCGTTGCGGTCAAGGGCTTCGCGGATTGCCTGAACGTATCTTCCTGACCTTTCCGGTCCGCTTAGCGCCATAGGTTTCGGCGGTCTGACTTGCCTGATGAAAGATCCTGGACTGACACGTGCCGGAACGGCTTGCTCCAGTTGTTCCGCAATGCAGTCCCTGAGTCCGGTGAGCCTTTGCACGACTGCTTCTGACCTGTGTTTCTTTTGCAGTTCCGCTTCGGTTGCAGCGAGTCTCAGCTTCAGTCTCTCGGTTGCGGCTGCGCTCATTCTGGCCCTCCTGGCGTAGAATACGGGTCTTGCCGCCTTATAGACCTCCCCGAGAGAGCACATGTAATATTCCGAGAGAAATTCCCAGAATTTCATTTCATCCTCGCCGGTATCCGGGATTTCTTCGGCCTTTGAAATTATCGGGCGTATGCGCTTCAGGTCGATGTCGGGAACTGAATGCCCGTCCCATACCACCCCGGTGTATCTGCGTCCGGAGAATATCACGTTCACGGCCTGTCCTCTTTCCAGAGGCTCAGAGGAGCGGTAGACCGGAATCCAGTCCAGCCTTAGAGGAACAAGTACCTTTACGAAATTATCGTCTGGCATGGACATGTCAGTCCGTTGAGCCTTCGGATGCACTTTTCGCGAACTCCATCAGCGAGTCGGAAATGTGGCAGTAGGCTCCGGGGTGCTTTTCGAGATAGTTCTGATGCTCCTCTTCAGCACGGTAGAAGTTCTTGAGAGGCTTTACTTCAACTGCAAGAGGCTGCTTGACATCGCCCCTGACCATGTCGTAAATTCTCCGGATTGCCGGGAGATCCTGGCTGTCGGTATACCATATTCCGGTGCGGTACCGGGTGCCTGAATCATTGCCCTGCCTGTTCACGCTGACCGGGTCAATGGCCTTGAAGTAGATCTGGAGAATGCGCTCAAGCCCTATGATGTCGGAATTGTACTTGACATGGACCGTCTCGGCGTAGCCTGTGGCGTCGGTGCTCACCTCGCGATAGGTAGGGTGAAAGATGTTGCCGTTGGCATAGCCTACTTCGGTGGAGACCACGCCGCGTATCTGCCTGAAATACTTTTCGGCTCCCCAGAAGCAGCCAGCTGCCAGGTAAATGTCCTTGATCATTGTGATGCGATATTATTTTGAGTCGGCTTTGGCCTGAAACTTGGCGTTGTCGATGATGAATCTTTCGTGCATGCCTTCTCCGATGAGGCCGCGCTCGTCATAGGCAGCAACCTTGAACACGAGTCTCCTGCGGTCAATTTCCACAAGTTCCGTTTCAGCATGAACCTTCATGCCGAGCGGTGTGGCCGAACAGTGGGTGACATTGACGAGCGTACCGACTGTGCCCTGACCTGGTTCGAGATATGGTTCAACTGAAAGGACGGCGGCTTTTTCGATGAGAGCAATCATCATCGCGGTAGCATAGACTTTCACGAGACCGCTTCCCACGTTGGAAGCAAGCATATTCTCGCTGACGACCGTTTCCTGATGTCCTTTTATGCCGATCTGAATCATTTTGTGGAGCATAGCGGAATCGAACCGCTGACCTTTTGAATGCCATTCAAACGCTCTACCAACTGAGCTAATACCCCATTGGGTCTGCAAATATAGAAATTATTTTTGAAAGTTGAAGTATATTTGCATCGTATGAAATTTGAACTCGCAATTTTTGATTTGGACGGGACTCTCGTCAACACGATAAATGATCTCGGTGCTGCCGTAAACCATGCCCTGACCCGAAAGGGCCTGCCACGGCATGAGACGGAAGAGTACCGAATGATGGTGGGAAACGGAATCCGCAATCTGGTTCTCAGGGCAATGCCTGATGAGCTGAAGTCTGACAGTGCGTTGCTGGAGTCGCTTCTCGCTGATTTCGTGTCATATTATTCCGCACATCTGGATGTGGATTCGCGGCCTTATCCGGGAATTCCGGAGATGCTGTCACGACTGCAGGATGCCGGGTTGAAGCTTGCGGTGGCTTCCAACAAGTTCCAGGCAGGCACGGACAAGATCATCAGTCGCTTTTTCCCTGAAGTCAGGTTCTGCTGCGTAAGCGGAGGACGCGACGGTGTTCCTCTGAAGCCTGATCCTGCGGTGATCCGCGACATCATGTCCGTTGCAGCTGTGATTCCGGAGCATGCTGCAATGGTAGGTGATTCCGCTACGGACATGCTTACCGCGAAGGCGGCCGGAATATGCGGAATTGCGGTTCCATGGGGATTCCGCCCGGTGGAGGCTGCCGCGGAATGCTCACTCAAAGTTGCTTCTGCTTCGGAACTTGAGCGATTGCTGCTTGGGTGACGGTCAGATTTTGGATTTGATGCGGTAATTATTAAATTTGTTCAAAAATTATTTTAATAATTGCCACAATGAACAATTTTTCAGTTATTGCTGCGCTTTCATGCGCAGCCATGTGCGTGTTCGCATGCACAAAACCGGCAGAGGCTCCGGCACCTGAAGTCAGCCTTGAGATAGGCGGGACAACATCAAGTTCAATAACTTTCTCCGTATCTGCAGAGAATGCTGTCAAATGCGCATATGTCGTTGTCAAGAGCGGTGAAACCCTTCCTGACGCCGCTGCCGTTCTTTCGGATGGAACGGCGGTGGATCTCTCTGCTTCTTCTGAAATCGTAGCCGGTGACCTTGAGCCGTCAACAGGGTATACGGTTGCTGCAGCGGTTTCTTCTGAGGACGGCAGAACAGCCATGAGCAGCGCCGATGCAGTGACCGAAGCCGATCCGGCCTTCGTGATGGACAGGGCATCCGCCAGGCAGTATGGTTCATCCAACAACTTCCAGATCACCCTCAGAGGTACTGTGGATGGAGTGGAGTACGAAATCGCGATGGACATCTATGACAACGACGGAAAGGATGCCGGTTATGTCACTGCCGGAACCTACAACATTGAGGAGGGCAATGCCGACGGCACTGTCGATCCTGCCTACAGTTATGTCCAGAAGGACAATGATCAGCTGAAATTCGTGTCGGGCACTCTTGAGGTGGGCATTGCCGACGGCGCATATGCGATTCGCCTTGATGCTGTCCTTTCCGACGACAGCACCCTCGTGGCCGTCTACAACGGTACCATTGAAGACATAAACGGTGTGATATGGCCAAAATCAGAGTAATCGGAGCTGTCGTGCTCATTGCACTTGCCGCAGCATGCAGCAAGAACGGGGGAGGCGAGCCTCTCCCTTCACCGCAGGGCACTGATCTGAGTGACGGTGGATATGCCAACTGCTTTATCGTGGACAAGGCAGGAGACTATTATTTTGAGACACGTCTGGTTGACGGCACTCCGGTTGATGGAATCGTTTCAGCCGACTGGGTTTGGTCGACCAATGACGTGAATCCTGATGGTCTCGTCAAGAACGTCAAATACGAAGACGGTTATATCAGTTTCACCGCTGCTGAAGGAAAGGGAAATGCTCTGATAGCCGCGTTTGACTCCAAGGGAAGAGTTTTGTGGAGTTGGCATATCTGGCTTACCGAAGAGCCTTCGCTCCAGACTCTTGACAGCGGTGCCGTGTTCATGGACAGGAATCTGGGCGCGATGAGCGCCAGTCCGGAAGAGGCTCCGCTCACTTATGGTCTGAAGTACCAGTGGGGCAGGAAGGACCCGTTCTATGGCGGTGCGGAAAATGAGGATGCCGGAAGTGTTTTCTCCCGTGCGGAGGAGGCTACGGTGTTCAACCCTGCACTTGACATGAAGTGGACGGCGGTAGAGCGTAACGCATCCAACGGCACCGTGGAGTTCGGCATAGCAAATCCCGTCACCTTCATCTATACTGAAAAGAGTGAAAACGGATGCGACTGGCTTGTCACTCCCGACGACTGGCTGTGGTGCGACGAGCAGACCGGAGCCAAGACGAACTACGATCCGTGCCCGGCCGGCTATACCGTGGCCCCTGACGGAGCCTGGGAAGGTTGCGGCTACTGGAACGTTGACGATGATCCGGTGAATGGAGGGCGCACTCATGTCACTGAGTCAGGTGAAAAATTCTGGTGGCCCCTGTCCGGACACAGGTGGGGTGATTCCGATGCCGGAATGCTTGGATATGTAGGCGTCAACGGAGCCGGCACAATCTGGATGCGCACCACGATCAACTGCGGCTACAACGCCAGTTGTTTCTATTATCACCAGGGTACTTACGTGGCTTCCAGCTATGCAATGTACCGGTCATACGGAGAGGCCGTGCGATGCGTGAAACTTGATTCCGTACAATAGGATTCAGGTTATATGATGCTGTGGCGGAGGCATTGCGGTGCCTCCGCCTTTTTTGTGTCATTATTGTTCAAATTTTTGTGCTATCGTAAAATCCCGGGCAGTTTGCCCGCGCGGATGTGCAGGTATTTTTTATATTTGTTAGAACTGAAACTAATAACCATTTTTCTGATGAAAAAGATTCTTCTTGTTATTGCCGGAATCGCTGTACTTGCGATGTCGGCGGGTGCGCAGGAATTGAGAAACTTCAGTTTCGGAGGCGCCAAGATCGTTTCGCCGGAGATTTCCGGAGATTCAACTACCTTCAGGCTGGCGGCTGATTATGCCACAGTGGTGACATTGTACGGCAACTGGCTTCCCGGCTATGGGGACAGGATCCCGATGGTGAAGGGCAAGGATGGAGTGTGGTCCGTGAAAATCAAGACTCCCGATCCTGAAATCTACACTTACAATTTCTATGTTGACGGTGTATCGGTAAATGATCCCCAGAACTATATGGTCCAGAGAGACGGGACCCGTTATCTCAATATGCTGCTTGTTCCTGGTGAGCGTTCAGAGAACTATTCCGAATCATCACAGAGGGGTACAGTGAGCTACAAGTGGTATGACAGCGAGCTGCTCGGCATGAACCGACGTCTCACGGTATACACTCCTTACGGATATGAGAAGAATACAAAGCAGAAGTATCCTGTACTTTACCTGCTTCACGGAGGCGGTGGAGACGAGGAGGCATGGACCTCAATGGGTCGTGCTGCCCAGATTCTCGACAACCTCATAGAGAAGGGTCTTGCTGAACCGATGATCGTGGTCATGCCCAACGGCAACGCCAACCAGCAGGCTGCATGCACCATGGGGCTTCCCGTCAAGGAACTTGACATGAGGGCTCCTGAAAACGCCAACCTCTACGTGAAGAGTCTTGTGAACGAGATAATTCCTTTCGTCGAGAAGGAGTACAGAGTCATCGCGAAGCCTTCGGCAAGGGCAGTCGCCGGTCTTTCAATGGGTGGCGGGCACACCATCGCCGCCACGACTCTTTTCCCCGGCACATTCGACTATATCTGCCCCATGAGCTGCGGAGTTCAGGAGAGTGACCATCTCGATGCAGACCTTCAGGGCATCAAGAAAGCCGGATACAAGCTTTACTGGGTAGGCTGCGGAACGGCTGACTTTGCAATGCCCGGGACTGAAGTCCTCATCGCTGCACTTGAGCGCAACGGTATGGAGTATGTCTTCTTCACCAGTGACGGAGGTCATGAGTGGAAGAACTGGAGACTTTACCTCAACACTTTTGCACAGCTCCTTTTCAAATAGCAGGTCATGAGAAAAAGTTGTTTTGCTGCAGTCGGTCTGCTGATTTGTTCGGCAGCATTTGCCCAGCAGGCTCTCGGGCCCGGCACCGGTCTCGTTTCTCCTGAAATAAACCCTGACCACAGCGTGACTTTCAGGCTGTACAGTCCAAAGGCGATAACGGTCTCCGTTACTGGAGACTGCCTGCCGCCACGCACCATTGAGTTTGAACGTGACGGAAAAAAGACATCGATGCAGGTAGATGGCGTTGCAGAAATGACACAGGACAAGAACGGTGTATGGACTTATACCACCAGGCCGCTTGAGGGAGAACTCTATTCCTATTCTTTCCTGGTAAATGGCGAAAAGGCAATGGATCCGTCAAACATCTATTTCAAGAGGGATGTCGCGACATGGGTCAATTACTTTACCTTGAGTGCCGAAGACCATGACAAGGGTTATTGGTATGAGACTCACGATACTCCGCACGGTACTTTGAGCAAGCAATGGTACTATAGCCCGACTCTCGGAGCGAACCGCAGGATGACCGTATACACTCCCGCCGGCTACGAGGAAGGCAAGGGCAAGTACCCTGTGCTTTATCTCCTCCACGGATCAGGCGGTGATGAGGATGCCTGGTCAGACCTTGGCCGTGTGGCCCAAATAATGGACAACCTGATTGCAGAAGGAAAGGCTGAGCCCATGATTGTTGTCATGCCGAACGGAGTGTTCTTCAACAATGCGGCCCCTGGCTATGACGTCAACATGTTCCAGCCTACGATGGCCAATTCAAGGTCTGATTCTACAAAGGAAATTGAGGAAAGTTTCCCTGATGTCATAAAGTTTGTCGAGTCACACTACCGTGTCGCAAAGGGCCGTGAGAACAGGGCCGTGGCCGGACTTTCAATGGGAGGCCGCCAGTCATGCGCACTGTCCATGGCTTATCCTGACACATTCGGCTATGTCGGAATGTTCTCCGGAGTCGTACCTCCCACAGAGGAAGCGAACGGGGCAGCTCTCAAGGAAGTTTTTGAGGTGGGTCCCGAACTCTACTGGATCGGTGTCGGCTCAGCTGACGGTGTCAAGGCCAACTGCGACATACTGCGCGCTTATTGCGATGCCCACGGCTATCCGTATGAATATTATGAGTCTGACGGCGGGCACACATGGCGCAACTGGAGGGTTTACCTCACGATTTTTGCACAGAAGATTTTCAAATGATTATAAACTAATAGCTGATTATTCATGAAGAAAACACTTATGATGGCAGTTGCACTCGGATGTGCCCTGCCTATGTGGGCGCAGCCGAAGCTGAGTCCTGACAACATCGATGAGGTACTCAAGGCGATGACGCTCGATGAGAAGGCGGAGTTGTGCGTCGGCCTGGGATGGGGCCAGCAGGTGGCAGGGATCACGGGAAGCAGCACGGTGCTGGTTCCCGGAGCAGCCGGAACAACACGTGCGATACCTCGTCTGGGAATTCCGGCAACCGCGTTGCCTGACGGACCTGCAGGCATAAGGATCAGCCCCACGAGGGAGGGGAGCGACCGCACATACTACGGAACCGGTTTCCCTGTAGGTACGGCGATCGCTTCGTCGTGGGACGAGAAGATGGTCGAGGAGATGACAAGCGCAATGGGGAACGAGGTGCTGGAGTACGGAGCCGACGTGATCCTGTCTCCCGCGATGAACCTGCACCGCAACCCGTTGTGCGGAC
>CABUIX010000013.1 GCA_902491795.1 uncultured Bacteroidales bacterium
CCATGGCTGCCAGATGGCTGTTGGTGTTCCCGATGAATTGCAGGAACCGGCATACGCCACCCGCATTGCTACCCATCCCGGCAATTTGCTCCAAGGAAAACCACAGCAAGTGAAAGGAAAGCACGAAGCAACCTCAGCGAGCCGGCCACAGGTGCAGCGAGGCAGGATCTCCCCGAATCAAACGCCTGACGAGCGGTGCCTGCAGCGGGCAGCGGAATGGCGGGAACGGTGACAGGCAACAGCGACACTTGCTATCGACAGGAACAACGGCTGCAGCTGAAAAGACAAAGCAGCTTCAGCAAGCCCGCCGCAGCGCCGCGAGAAAGGCCCTTCCCAAATCAAACGCCTGACAAGCGGCATCTGCGGCGGGCTTGCTCTGGAACTTCGGCAAACTCAAAAACAGGACAGACCAGCCACAAACAGACTGTCAGCTGATATTGCGCTCGCGCAAAGCCCTGCGATAAGCAGCAGCATTGCGGTTATGCTCAGAAAGCGTGCGCGCGAACAGATGAGTACCCGAAAAATCAGGATTCGCGCAGAAAAACAGATTCCCCTTTCCGCGCTCACCACCGTAATCAGGATTCAGCACAGCCTCAAGAGCAGCACGCCCGGGCACGCAGATAGGCCCCGGAGGCAGCCCGGCATGTCTGTAAGTATTGTACGGAGAATCCACCTGCAGATGCTTGTTCAGCACACGGTTGATGCTGTAGTCAAAACAATAGGCAACAGTGGGATCAGCCTGAAGTGGCATTCCGAGAGAGAGCCTGTTGAGGTAAACACCGGCAATCAAAGGCATCTCAGCCTCGCTGTTGGTCTCAGCATCCACTATGGAGGCAAGAATTGAGACTTCCATGCGGCTTAAGCCCACCGCCTCTGCCTTGGCGTCATTCTCAGGGGTCCAAAAAGCATCATAAGCCTCTTTCTGCCTACCCAGAAAATCCTCAACCGTCGCCGTCCAGTACATCTCATATGTAGCCGGCATCAGAAGGGCAAACACATTGCCCGAGTCAAAGCCATAACGGCCGAGAAGCTCGTCGTCGTCAAGAGCCTTCCTTACCGTGGCCGAATCCAGCAAAAGCTGGCTGCTTATCTTGGCCGCAATATTTCCCTTGAGCCTGAGATTCCCGGAAAGCGTCACTTTCACCGGGGTCTGCCACCCGTTGTTCAACATGCGCGCAACATAAACGCTCGAACTGGACGGACTGACAGTATAATGACCTGGTGTGATATACTCCCCTACCCGTTTTTTCCTGAATGTCCTTTCAAGACTCCTGATGCTCCGAACATCACCCTTGTCGGCAATTTCCGCAAGGGCCTCCTCTGCCGTAGTCCCAGGATAGACGTAGATGTCAGCCGATTTCCTGAAATTGGGCAGCTTGTTGTCACGCAGATAACGCCACGAAACCGAAGCGCACACCACCACAGCCACGGCAGCGGCAAGCAGGACCACTTTCTTCAATGATTTCATTTCTCCTTCCTGAGCAATACCGTGTCACCCTCTTCAAGGTATATGTCGACCAGCATGGGATTGAGCTTCTCGACTGCATCAAGCCTGACACCGAAACGCTGGGAAATTTCCCACAAAGTTTCACCGTCATGCCCCACTACATATTTCGAAACGCCCTTGGCTGCCTGCGCTTTTTTCCTGGCAAGGTAGACAATAGTCCCGGCTTCGATGGGAGCCTCACTGTCAAGGTCATTGAAACGCAGCAGTTCCTTCGTGAAAAGTCCGTTTGCGGCCGCTATGGAACGGTAAGTTTCCCCGTCAAGCGAGTACACGAAAGGAACACCGTTGACCTCATATATCCGGCGCTGCAGACTGACGTTCACCGTTTCGCGGTAATTCCTCTGGACAGTTTCAGGCGGAAGCTCGCGCGGAGTCTCGATCTTAAGCGGAGTTTCCTCGGACACCTTGACGTCCCTGTCATAGCGATAAAGCTCATATTTCTCGATAAGCGCTATCAATTTGTTCGCATATGAGGGATCAGTGGCATAACCGGCCTTCTTCAGCCCCCTGGCCCAACCCTTATAGTCTTCGGGATCGAGATCAAACAGGGACTTGTACCTGTCTCTGTAGCGCAGGAAGTCCGAATGGTCGCGGAATGAAGCCTCGGCATTGGGATACACCCGGAAGCACTCCCTTCTGGCATCGTCATCACGCCTCATGGTTTTGCCGTCCCAGTCATTGTGACACTTGATTCCGAAATGGTTGTTGCCCTTGACGGCCAACTTGGATTGGCCAGAATTCGATTCGAGTATGCCTTGTGCCAGAGTTATGCTGGCCGGAACGCCCGTACGCTTCATCTCGCGGATGGCCAGATCCGAATATTTGCTGATATAATCAACTGTAGGGTCGCTGGAGGCTCCAACGGCAAGCACCAACGACAAAAGGATGACGAATAACCGTTTCATTGGGCACGAATATACTAAAATTCAAGGACATCGCCGTCCTGGACAGCCACAGTGTCCGGAAAAACCTTGCGGCACTCGGCAAGATAGGCCTCAAAATCGTTGATCCGTGAAGAATAATGTCCGACAAGAAGTCTTCCGGCTCCTGCGCGCAAAGCACATTCCGCAGCCTGAACCGTAGTGGAATGGTGATGCAGCTCCGCCTTGTCCGCCATATCCTCTGTGTATGTTGCTTCATGATACAAAACGGTCACTCCGCGCACCCATTCAGGCAATTCCGGGAACGGAGCGGTATCGGAACAGTACGCATATGACTTGAGCGGCTGCGCAAAGCCACCGTCCCCGAGACGCGGCCTTGCTTCAGAAGGCACTTCGTCAAATCTCCATCCGTAGCACTCGATCTTGTGATTCAGCGGAAATGCCGTTACACGCACATACCTTGTCTCGGCAACAACCTGCGGAGCGGAACATTTCACTGCATGGAAGACAATCTTATAATTCATCCCGTCTCCGAAAAACGCACGGAAGAAATTGAGCACCGAACCCAGGGCCTGCGGGCCATAGACATCCAGATCGGCGGTGCGGCCGTACATGGCCATAGAATTCAGCAGTCCGAAGATGCCGAACAGGTGGTCCCCATGGATATGGGATATGAATATCGCGTCAATCTTCAGAAAAGACAGGTGGGCGCGCCTCAGCTGCTGCTGCGTGCCTTCCCCGCAATCAACAAGAAACAAGCGCCCATGCACTGAGAGCACCTGGGCGCTTGGATTTCTGTCAGAAATGGGCATGGCCGAAGCCGTGCCCATTATCTTCAGAGAGAAATTCATATTATATTATTCATTTCCCTTTTCGAGTTTCTCCTTGAGTGCTGCGAGAGCGTCGATGTCGCCGAGAGTTGTCTTCTCGATGCTGGAGTTGACCTTCTTTACAGACTTCTTCATGCTCTCTGCCTCAGCTGCTGCTGCCTTCTCCTTGGCCTCTGAGTAAGTACGGAGGTGTGACAGGAGGATGCGGCGGGTAGAGCGGCGGAGTTCAATAACCTTGAAGGGAAGTGTCTCGCCTGCAACTGCCTGCTTGCCGTCTTCCTTCACAAGGTCACGGGTGAAAGCGAAGCCTTCGACATTGCCGTCGAGGGTGATGTTTGCTCCCTTGTCGGTAAGTGATGCAACGGTTCCCTCAACAACAGAGCCTACCGGATACTTGGCCTCAACCTCATCCCAAGGATTGGCTGTGAGCTGCTTGATGCCAAGGCTGAGCTTGTGGTTTGCCTCATCGAAGTCAAGGATCTGCACATCGATGGTATCACCTGTGTTGACAACCTCTGAAGGATGCTTGATCTTGTTCCAGCTGAGGTCGCTGATGTGAACGAGACCTTCAACACCATCCTCAAGTTCTGCAAACACACCGAAATTGGTGATGTTGCGGACAACTGCCTTGTGCTTGCTTCCGACAGGATACTTCTCGCGGATGTTCTCCCAAGGGTTGGGCATGAGCTGCTTCAGGCCGAGGGAAATCTTGCGGGCCTCACGGTCAATTGAAAGGATCTGGGCCTCAACCTCGTCTCCGACCTTGAGGAACTCCTGTGCTGAGTGAAGCCTGGGAGACCATGACATCTCGGATACGTGAACAAGTCCTTCTACACCGGGCTCAATCTCGACGAATGCGCCGTAGTCGGCAATGAGAATAACCTTGCCCTTGACCTTGTCGCCGACCTTGAGATCAGGATTGAGAGTATCCCAAGGATGAGGAGTGAGCTGCTTCAGGCCGAGAGCGATACGCTTCTGCTGCTCGTTGAAGTCGAGAACGACGACCTTGATCTTCTGGTCGAGGGAAACGACTTCCTCAGGGTTGTTGATGCGGCCCCAAGAGAGATCAGTGATGTGGATGAGTCCGTCCAC
This sequence comes from uncultured Bacteroidales bacterium, assembly GCA_902491795.1. Classification (GTDB taxonomy): domain Bacteria; phylum Bacteroidota; class Bacteroidia; order Bacteroidales; family UBA932; genus Cryptobacteroides. The sequence goes on from CABUIX010000013.1 coordinate 4,311, forward strand.
ACCGCCGAGGTCAACAAATACTCCGTAGTGGGTGATGTTCTTGACAACTCCCTCGAGTACCTGTCCCTTCTCGAGCTTGCTGATGAGTTCTGCACGCCTCTGCTCCTGCTCTGCCTCGAGAAGGGCCTTGTGTGATACAACCACATTGCGGAACTCCTGGTTTATCTTTACAATCTTGCAGTCGATGGTCTGGTTGACGAACTGGTCATAGTCGCGGATGGGCTTGATGTCGATCTGTGAACCGGGGAGGAATGCCTCAATTCCGAACACATCCACGATCATGCCGCCCTTGGTGCGGGTCTTTACAAAGCCCTTGACGATCTCGTCGTTCTCGTAAGCTTCGTTTACCCTGTCCCAAGACTTGAGAGTGCGGGCCTTGCGGTGAGAGAGCACGAGCTGGCCTTTCTTGTCCTCTGCCGACTCAACATAAACCTCCACCTTGTCGCCGACCTTGAGGTCAGGATTGTAGCGGAACTCGGACACGGGGATAACGCCCTCGCTCTTTCCTCCGATGTTCACAACAACCTCACGCTTGGTGATGCTGGTTACTTCTCCCTCAACGACCTCGTTCTCGACGACCTTTGAGAGAGTCTTGTCGTATGCCTCTTCAATGGCTTTCCTGTCCTCGGCGCTGTTGCCCTCGCCGCCTTCAAATGCATCCCAGTCAAAGTCCTCAGGCTTTACTGAAGCATTGACGATTGACGATTTCCTTGCAGGTGCCTTTTCTTCTGCAGCTGCAGGGGTTGCTTCCGTCGCGGCGACCGGAGCGGTCTGCTCTTCGACTTTCTTGATTTCTGATTCTGACATTGTAGTTAAAAATGCAAAATTAGTTGTTTGACATTATGTTATGAGCCCTCCGGCGCAGGCCGGAATCCGGGCGCGCAAAGATAGCAAATAATTCTGATAATCAAAGCATTTTCTTCCTTTTGAAGAAATACCATATCATTGCCCCCATGAGCAGGATCATGATTGCGACAATCGCAATCCACGCCCAGTCAAGACCGGCAAGCGGAAGACGCACGTTCATTCCGTAGAAACTTGCCACGAGGGTTGCAGGCATAAGGAGAATGGACACGAAGGTGAAGACCTTCATTATCCTGTTCTGGTCGAGATTGATTATACCGATGACTGTCTCCTGCATGTACTCCAGCCGCTCGAAGGTGAAGCTGATGTGGTTCACAAGCGACGCAATATCCTGCAGGATGATGCCGAGACGTTCGCGCAGTTCCGCATCCTTGGGAAATATCTTGCTCTTCATCAGGTTGGAGATCAGCCTCTGCTTGTCTATCATGTTCGCCCTGACATTCATCGCATTCTGCTGCATCTGGTTGATGTCCAGCAGGAAATCCTCGTTGATGTCCTCGTTCTGGTTGATGCGCCTGCTGTATCGGGTGACGTCCTTGGAGATCAACTCCACAATATCCGCATCGAGGTCGACACGCCTGTCCATGATGTCGACGAAAACGGTATTGCCGTCGGGATATTCATCCGGCAGAGCCTGCATCTTGAGCTGAAGGGTGTTGAGTGACCTCAGGGGAATTTCCCTGATTGTCGTGAGAATGCCCTTGACAAGGATGAATGACACAGCATCCATCAGCATCTCGTCGTCTGCAGGCGAAAGGAAGTTGGTATTCGCGAAGATTGCGCCATTCTCTTCCGAGAAGCGTGATGAACTTTCAATTTCCTCCGCTTCCGCACGGCTCTGGATCTCCGTTCCGAGATATTTTTCGACAAGACGCTTCTGCTCACCGGTCGGCTGAAGCATGTCTATCCATATTACATTCTCCCTGCTTATTGCAGCAAGTTCCGTTTCCGACTGGCTGACAAGTATTTCAGCCCCGCTCCTGTAGAAAATTTTTACCATCGGCCTTCCTTGGATTGATCCCGGCACTCTTGTCGGAAGGGTTAAACAACGCGGACTTGCCGGAACAGCGCAAATCCGGCCCGCAAAGATAAAAATTTTTTACAGAATTCAAAAAAAGGGAGAACGTCAGAACAGGAAAGAAAAACCTATTCCAACCAGCACAATTCCTCCCGCAGTCTCGGCGATACGGCCAACGTTTCTTCCCTTCAGGCTGCCTATGGTCTTCCCTGCCGATATCCCGGCAACAACTGAAACTGAGGTACAGGCAAAGACAGCCAGGAACAATACAGCGTCGGAAGCCGCGCTTCCCCCGCCCATCGACTGGGACACGCCGACAGCCGCCGCGTCAATGCTTGTCGCAATGCCTCCGAGAATAATGTTTTTCCAGCCGTTGAGATTCCTGCAGCCGTCGCACCCCTTGACCCCCTCAACAATCATCGAACCGCCCACATAGGCAAGCAGCAGAAAACCGATTATGTTGGATATGGTCTGCACAAGTCCGTAGAAGACATTGCCCACCAGCCAGCCTGCGGCAAGCAGTCCCGTCTGAATCACCGCGAAAGCCAGCGCAGTAACGAATATGCTTTTCCACTCGGCTTTGCGCAGCGTCACGCTGGAGCAGAGTGAAACGGCAAAGCAGTCCGCACAGAGCGAGACTGCCAGCATAATGGATTCGACAATTGACATGCGAAGACTGACCTAAGGCTTGAATTCCTGCCGGTTCATTATCGAGCGTCCGAGCGTCAGGGAATCAGCATATTCCAGATCGGCGCCGAAACTCAGGCCGCGGGCAAGAGTAGACACCTTGGCCCCAAGCCCAGCTATCTGCCTGTATATGTAAAACGCGGTCGTCTCACCTTCAACGCTTCCGCTCAACGCAAAAATGACCTCAACAGGTCCTGACGCCGCCTTGAGCCTATCGACCAGTTCCCTGACCGTTATGTCGGAAGGCCCTATTCCGTTTATCGGGGAAATGATTCCGCCGAGCACATGATAGACTCCATGGTACTGTCCCGTTTCCTCGATACGCATCACGTCGCGCACATTCTCTACAACGCATATTGTGGAGTGATCGCGCTTCGGGTCGGAGCATATCGAGCATGTGTCGCCGTCCGAAATCATCATGCAGGTACGGCAATAGTGAACATTGTCGGCAAGTCCGTTTATCGCATCCGCCAGATGATGAACATTCCCTGCAGGTTGCCTCAACAGGTGCAGCACCAAACGCAAAGCGCCGCGGGAGCCCACTCCAGGAAGGGAGCTTATGGCTTCCACAGCGTCTTTGAATGACTTTGATGGGTACTTCTCAGTCAATTATCTTGCCTTTCCGTTGGAACCGAGCACATTCACGATCTTGTGGATGTACATCTTCTTCATCTCCTCACGTGCGGGTTTGAGATACTGACGGGGATCGAAGTCTCCCGGATGCTCAGCAAGGTGCTTGCGGATTGCAGCCGTCATGGCGAGACGTGAGTCTGAATCAATGTTGATCTTGCAGACTGCGCTCTTTGCGGCCTTACGGAGCTGCTCCTCGGGAATTCCGACAGCATCGGGAAGTTTTCCGCCGTTGGCATTGATGATATCAACATATTCCTGTGGAACTGATGATGATCCGTGAAGCACGATGGGGAAACCGGGGAGTTTCTTCTCGATGGCCTTCAACACGTCGAATGCGAGCGGAGGAGGAACAAGACGTCCGGTCTTGGGATCACGGGTGCACTGCTCCGGCTTGAACTTGTAGGCACCGTGTGAAGTTCCGATTGAGATTGCAAGGGAGTCGCAGCCGGTCTTCTTCACGAAGTCGATCACTTCTTCGGGCTTTGTGTAGTGAGACTCCTCGGAAGAAACCTCATCCTCAACACCGGCGAGAACTCCAAGCTCGGCCTCAACGGTAACGTCATACTTGTGGGCATACTTAACTACCTTCTTGGTGAGGGCGATATTCTCCTCATAAGGAAGAGATGAGCCGTCGATCATTACGGAAGAAAAGCCGAAGTCAACGCAGCTCTTGCAAAGCTCGTAACTGTCACCATGGTCGAGGTGCAGCACAATCTGGGGCTTCTTCCATCCGAGCTCCTTCGCATACTCGACAGCACCCTGTGCCATGTAGCGCAGGAGGGTCTGGTTAGCGTAGTTGCGGGCGCCCTTTGAAACCTGGAGAATCACAGGCGACTTGGTCTCGGCAGCAGCCTGGATGATGGCCTGAAGCTGCTCCATATTGTTGAAATTGAATGCAGGAACAGCGTAGCCGCCCTTGATTGCCTTTGCGAACATCGCGCGGGTGTTCACAAGGCCAAGATCTTTGTATGAAACTTTCATATCGCGGTAAAATGATAAATAAACTTTCTGCTTAAAAGCAAATCGCGCAAATTTAGTTATTTTTGTAGAAAACAGAACAGAAATGACAGGTAAAGTCATCATATTTTCAGCCCCTTCCGGCGCCGGAAAGAGCACAGTTGTCGGTCACCTGCTGAAACTGCATCCGGAATTCGAGTTTTCAATATCAGCCACTTCACGAGCCCCCAGAGGAAGCGAGAAGAACGGAGTGGAATACTACTTCATATCAGCCGACAGGTTCAGGGAGCTCATTGCCGAGGACGCCTTCGTGGAGCATGAGGAAGTATACCATGACCGCTTCTACGGAACCCTCAAGTCCGAAGTCAGCCGCATCTGGCAAAAAGGGCATGTGATAATCTTCGACGTGGACGTTAAGGGAGGAGTCAACCTCAAAAAATATTTCGGCGATGCCGCACTTTCCATACTGATACTTCCGCCGAGCATTGAAGTTCTAGAGCAGCGCCTAAGGCACAGGGGCACCGACAGTGAGGAAGCCATCCGTGAAAGGATAGGGAAAGCCGCTTCAGAAATAAGTTTCGCCCGAGGCAAGTTCGACCGGGAAATAGTCAACGACAAGCTCGAGCATACATTCACCGAAGCCGAAAGCATAGTAAACGGATTCCTATGCGGATAGCTGTCTACACCGGTTCATTCGACCCTCTGCACATCGGGCATCTCGCCATAATGAAATACCTGACGGAAGCCGCCGAATTCGACATGGTCTACCTGATCGTGTCGCCTCAGAACCCTTTCAAGAGCCCGGACAAGGCTGCAAACGCAGCCGAACGTTTCAAAGCAGCAGTAGAAGCAGTCGGAAGGCATCCTGAACTCAAGGTAAAGGTAGACGACATAGAACTTGGCATGCCGGCGCCTCAATACACTATACGCACGCTTGATGCCCTGCGGCAAAGGGAGCCAGACAACGAGTTCAGCCTGGTGATCGGAGCCGACAACCTCGGCGACATACTAAAGTGGAGGGATGCTCCCAGACTGCTGCGTGAATACGGAATATCTGTCTACCCTCGCAAGGGTTTCGACTCCGAAGCCATCCGACGCAAAGTGCTGGACAGCGGACCGGAAGGAAGCAGGATACGCCTGATTGACGCCCCGATAGTGGACATTTCCTCAACCGAGATACGCCGAAGACAGTCGGAAGGCGAAGACATGTCCCCCTTCCTTATGTAGACCAGAAACACAAAACTGACCACACAATAACCGCAATAACCATGAATCTGTCAAAAAGTCTTTTGCTTGCAGCAGCCACGGCCACGATGCTGGCAGCCTGCAAATCCTCTCCCGGATATTTCCCGGCGCGCGGAGCATCCGGAGTCAACCCGGACACGCATCTTGAACTCACATTCGGCAGCACACCGGCTGTCGGCAGTTCAGGATTCATACGCATCTTCGATGCCGAAACAGGAGAGGCTGTCGACAGTCTTGACCTCAGCATCCCCGCCGGCCCAACCGAAAGCAGGACCTACGGTCCGGACTGCGACTACACCAAAATCCCCTACGACTATACGCGCAGCTTCGTTCCGACCAACCGCAACACGCTGCCAGGCACCCCTTCTGGAACAGCTGAACCCACATCTCGCGACATGCAGCTCACGATCATCGGCGGTTTCACGGACGGTTTCCATTTCCACCCTATACTTGTACGGGGCAACACAGCTGTGATATATCCGCACAACAACATGCTCGAATACGGACGCAGCTATTACGTGACAGTCGACGACGGGGCGATAATCTGCGAAGACTTCGGAGGCATCGAAGCCGGAGAGTGGACCTTCAGCACGAAAGAGAACGGACCGGCTGATCCAAGGAGACTGCGCGTGAGCGCCGACGGAAGCGGAGACTTCAACACCGTGCAGGGAGCACTTGACGCCGTCCCCGATTTCTGCAGCGACACGACCTGGATCGACATTGCACCGGGAGACTATGAAGAACTGGTCTATGCCCGCAACAAGACCAACGTTGTGATACGCGGCGCCGGAGTGGACAAGACCCATGTCCACTACGCCAACAACGAGGTATTCAATCCGCATCCGACAAACGTCAAGACAAATGAATGGCCGGGGACCTTCCCCTCCCGCAGGGCAGCCTTCTCCCTTGACAACTGCAGCGGCATCACGATTGAGGACATCTCAATAGCGACCGACCTGAAAGGTCAGGCAGAAGGGCTCCTTCTGAACGGCGAGAGAATCGCGCTGTACCGCGTCCGGATCACCGGATCCGGAGACGCCCTCCAGGCAAACGGGACCGTATATATGGAGGACAGCGAGGTAATCGGCGACGGGGACACCATACTCGGACGCGGAAGTCTCTTCGCATGGCGCTGCCGCTTCTACAACCACGGAGGACCGTTCTCATGGGTCCGCAACGTAAAGCCGGCACACGGCGACGTGTTCGTAGAATGCCATTTCGAGGGATTGCCTGACGCTCCGGCAGACTTCGGGCGAACCAAGACCAACCACGGTTCGGACTATCCGGACGCGGAATTCGTGGTCATCGACTGCACGACAAGGCACTTCATACCCGAAGGGTGGAGCGAAATAGGCTGCCGGAGCGCAGCAATGCTTGAATTCCGCACACGCGATGCCGACAGCGGGGAACTTGTTGACGTTTCGGCAAGGCACCCTTGGTCAAGACAGCTCGACGAAGTCAAAGACTCTGCGCTCATTGCCTCCTACCGCAATCCCGCATATGTACTCAACGGCTGGAATCCGAAAGGGACCAGACCTCAATAGCGAAACCGCCAATACACAGAATAAATGAAAAGAACATCACTTGTCCTTCTGCCGGCAGTCATCGCGACGCTGGCATGTTCCTGCTGTTCCCGGACAGGCGAAGCAACAGTCCGGGCCGCAGATGAACTCTCCAAAGGTAATTTCGACAAGGAGGCATACCTGATGTGGATGCAGGAGACCCTTCCTGAATGTGCGGAATTCAGCGAATGGCAGGATTCAACCGGAATCATGCCGCCGGATTTCCAGGTCTGTCCACGCACAAACCTGCTTCCTGACCCTTTCACCTTCCTCGACGGAAGCAAAGTCCCGGCAAATGCCAAAGGATGGTCACGCCGCCGGGAAGAAATCATGGGCCTCTTCGAGGACTGCATGTGGGGTCATTTCCCTCCAAAGCCTGAAATCAGCAGCGTCGAAGTCCTGGAAGACACTGCAGGAAACGGCTGGAAATCCAGTACTGTACGACTCTCATTCGGCCCCGAAGGCAGAGGCAACGTCAGGGTAAGACTCACGATTCCGACAGGAAGCGACAGCAGAAACGGCAAGTATCCGCTCCTTCTGTCGACAACCCTCAACGGGCAAGGGGACATCCTTCTCAGCCGCGGGTACATTTCAGCCGGATTTGCAGGAAGCGATTTTATGGACGACAGCAGAAACCTCAAGCAGCTTTATCCCGACCATGATTTTTCAAAACTAGCCAGGCGCGCCTGGCTAGTGTCCATTGTCCTTGACTACCTGGAGACCGTCCCTGAAGTCGACATGGACAGAATAGCAGTCTACGGCTATTCACGCGACGGCAAGATGATGTCCATAGCAGCCGCACGCGACGAACGCATATCTGCACTCATAGCCGGAAGCACAGGCGTAGGCGGATTCGTGCCTTGGAGATTTTCTGGTGAGCGCAATGGAGGCGAGAGCATTGAAAGCACGACGAGGATGTTCCCCGACTGGTTCATACCTCAACTTCGCTTCTACTCCGGGAAGGAAGACCGCCTACCTGTTGACGCCAACCTGCTGCTCGCACTCATCGCTCCGCGGGCTGTCCTGATGGAATGGGGACTGAACGACGAGGTCGCAAGCGGATGGGCCCAGGAACAGGCATACAAATCAGCCCTTCCCGTATTTGAACTCCTGAATGCCAAGGACAGGATGGGTCTGCTGAAAGTTCCCGGTTTCCACGGCAGCAACGACATGCAGGCCTGCATCGACTTTCTTGACATCCAGTTCGGACGCAGCGGGCGCCGATGGGAATACACGCCGGCATTCAACTGGGATTTCGAGAAATGGAAACGCGGAAGCGGCACCTCCGTGAACCCCCTGGACTATCCCGAAAATCCCGATGCCACAGCAGCGGCAAACCTTGAGGAGTGGGAGAAGGCAAGACAGAATCTGCTGTCAGAAATCATGGACATGCTCGGGAGCAAGCCTGTCTTCCAGCAAGTGAAGCCCTACGGGAGCGGAGGATACGGGCCGACAAGATTCAGGGAGAGACCCTACAGCCCCGGACAGCTCGAGCCGGACGTGCCCTCATGGGTCATAAGCAGGAACGCCCATGAGTTCGGATGGACAAAGGAAGATGCTGCAGGAGTGAGCTCTTCGCGCATAAAATTCGGCCCCGGCAACCTTCAGGCAGACCTCTATTATCCCTCTGACACAAAGGAAGGGACCAGACTCCCTGCAGTCATATGGCTGCACGGTTTCCACTACCCTCTCGGCTACATGTGGGTCTACCGCAACGACCTGAATCCCATCCTCGCGCTGGTCAAGGAAGGATATGCAGTCCTCGCCTTCGACCAGACCGGATTCGGAAGCAGATGGGACGAATACGGAAGTTTCTATGAAAGGTGGCCGCAGTGGTCACGTCTCGGAAGGATGGTAATGGATGTCAGCGATGCAATCGATGCACTTCAGCAGCAGTCCATCGTGGACGGGAACAATATCTCGGTCTTCGGCTTCTCGATGGGAGGCACCGTCGGGCTGTATGCGGCCGCTCTTGACGACAGGATCTCGAACGTGGTTTCCGTATGCGGATTCACCCCCATGCGCAGCGACACCGCAGGCAGGAACATGTCGGGCATGACAAGATACAGCCACCTGTACGGGATGGTACCCAGGCTGGGATTCTTCGCCGGGCACGAATCGAGGATCCCCTATGACTTCGAAGACCTGATTGCCATGACAGCCCCGCGCGGCGTACTCATAGTGCAGCCGTCAATGGACCGCGACGCCTCTGCGGCTGACGTCAGGGACGCAGTCGGAAAGGCGTCAAGAATATTCGGTCTCTGCGGAGCCGGGCAGCAGCTTGAGCTCCAGGAACCCGACGACATCGGAAGAATGAGCATAAGCACACAGATCAACGCAATAAAATGGCTGGAGGAACATACAAGATGAACAGGATTTTACGTATACTGGCGGCCGCTGCCTCCGTTTCCGCACTGGCAGCATGCTCCAGAGGAGCGGCAAACATCACCGAAGATGCAAGAACTTACACCCTTGACAACGGCATCGTGAGCGCCGTCGTCTCAAAAGAATCCGGAGACCTGGTGTCGCTCAGATATGCAGGAAAGGAGATGCTCGCCACAAGGCTGTGCCCCGACGGCAGTCCGGATCTGGAAATCGACCCGCCCGGTGCAAATCCCAACGGGCTGAACCGAGGCATGACCGACCACCAATACGGGTTCTGGTCACATGATGCCATGGGTCCGAGAGGCAGCGGGGATGCGATCGCGACGATAACGATAGACCCGGCGTCAAACAGGGGCATGAGGGCGGAAGTCTCTGTCAAGGGCATCTCAGAAGGCAGGAAGATGGGTACCGGGCCCGGAGCCTCAGCCGACGGGCAGTTCGCCTCCGACGTGGAAATCCGCTATGCCATCGAGGACGGTTCACCCGTGGTCTACACCTACTGCATATTCAGCCATCCTGCCGGATATCCGGCAACGGCAATAGGGGAAGCACGCTTCTGTGCCAAGCTGGCGCCTTTCTTCGACTGGATGAGCGTCGACAAGGACGTCGACTTCCACTACCCCAAGGACCACTATGCCGGCGACAAATATGTCTACACGGCCGTGCAGTCCGCCAATCCGGCCTTCGGATGGTCCAGCACGACAGACAGCATAGGGCTGTACATAATCAATCCGTCCATGGAATACATGAGCGGCGGTCCTACGAAGGTCGAGTTCATGGGTCACCGGGACACCAATCCGGTAGCGGCGCCCTGTGTGCTGAATTACTGGAGAAGCAGCCACTACGGAGGCGCGGAAGTCAAGATTGATGCAGGAGAAGAATGGGCGAAGGTGATAGGACCTTTTGCGATCTACATGAACTCCGGAGCCGGCCATGATGCCCTGTATGCCGACGCAAAAGCAAGGGCAGAAGCCGAAGCCGCCAAATGGCCGTACAGCTGGGTCAAGGCGGAAGCCTATGCTACAGCAGCCGGCAGATCCGAGGTGAAGGGACAGATGGTCCTTGACGATCCGCACGGTCCGGAGAATTTCAGCATTCTGCATGTCGGGCTTGTCCATCCCGGTTCATTCTGGCAGAAGGACGCAAAGCACTACCAGTTCTGGACACGCGGGGAAGCCGACGGCAGTTTTGTGCTCAGGAATGTCAGGGAAGGGCAATACACGCTTTATGCCTTTGCGGACGGAGTGCTCGGGGAATTCGTCAAGGCTGACATCACAGTGGAAGCCGGAGAGGACCTCGATCTCGGAAAGATCACCTGGACACCCGCAAGAAAGGGGAAGCAGCTTTTCGAAATCGGAATTCCGAACAGGAACGGTTCTGAATTCTGCCTGTTCGACAGTTTCCGCGACCCTGAGGTAGTGCTCAAGTACGCATCATCGTTTCCGGACGACGTGACCTATACGGTCGGAAAAAGCGACTTCGGCAAAGACTGGCCATACCTGCATGTTCCCCACAACGAAGGCAAGGCGGAAGTACGTCCGTTCTTCGGCCTGAGCGGCTCAGGACGTGACACTCCCTACACCATACTGTTCGAACTCGGGCAGAGACCGGCAGAAGGATCGAGGGCTACCCTGAGACTGGCAATATGCGGCACTGCAGCCGAGAAGCTTCTTGTTTCAGTCAACGGAAAGCCGGCAGGAGAAATCATGCTGCAGCAGACCAGGGACGGAGCCATCACCCGCCACGGCTCCCATGGAATATGGTACGAGACCGAATTCGCGTTTGACGGAAACCTGCTCAAAGAGGGCACGAACAATCTGGTCTTGACCATGCCTTCCGGCTCACTCAATTCCGGCGTACTATACGACTATCTCCGGCTGGAGCTCAATTAGGACAAGAATCATGGTCTGAAGTTCATCTTACGACAATGCTCACTCCTCCAGTGATACCGGCTGGAAGCAATCTGCTCCCGGAATTCACCAGAGGAGTGGTAGCATAGGTATACCTCTCACCTTCAGGCAGGAAAGTATCTCCTATCATACGATTGGTCAACTGATTTGCAACAGTAATTTCCAAATTGTTGTTCCCGGCCACAAGACAGTCAGTTACATCAATTTCCCAAGGGGAGCACCAGATCAGACCTGCTTCCTTTCCGTTGACGCGCACTGAAGATACTGCGGAAAGACCATCAATGTGGAGGAAAACTCTTCCGGCAGCCATGGAGCCGTCATCATTTCCGGAGGAAGAATCACTTGCAGGAACGCCTTCCGGCAAAATGAAAGTCTTACGGTATACTGCAGTTCCGGAATGATATTTCAGTTCCGGATCATCAAAAGAGGTCCAATCTGCCAATACCGGCATTTCCACAGTCTTCTTTCCGTCGGGAAGGAGGAAATCAACGTTCCAGGCTTCATTCAGGGAATACTCAACCTTACTGCGACCTCCAGACCTCATTCTTTCCGGAGGCTGATATCCCTCTGCCGGCAACAGCACCACGAAACCAGACTCATAGGGTGCCAGGAACAGATCAACTGAAACATCGCCAGAAACATCAAGCCGGCTGGGCATCGAGTAACGGCTTCCGTCAAGCGGATCCCAAAATTCAACAGCTTTTCCGGAAGAATTCCTGAGAGGAACATATCCTGCAAATGACGTGTTGCTGTGATTGGCAAAGAAATATATTTCCTCCGTACCTGTACTGCGGTGGGCAAAAAACAATTTGTCATCAGGCTTCCCCCCGCTGACAAAGCCGGCATCAGGCAATATACCATTGTCAGAGAGGAATTCATCCAGCCCATAATCACCGCGCACCCGGGCATCATACACAGGCACCCCGGCCTCTTCAAGCCTGCGGACAACAACCTCAGCCTCAGGTTCAAGTCTTGCCAGACGTTCGATTACCAGAGCTGAATAACTCATTCCTCCTCCGGTGACCAGCTTTCCGTCTTCAGCTGACATCAGCCCGAGCAAAGCATCATCAGTGCAGACATCCCAATCATAGCCCTCCGGGATTACCGGCAACCTGTAGGAAAGAATCTTCATGGAAATCTCGCTGCCAAGGTATATACACAGGTCAACTACCGGCCTCCCCTGACGCATCATGTATGAACAACGGGACTGCCAGTCCCAGAAACCTCGACTGAGAGGCCACATGGTATTGTTGCGGTTCAGACAGTATTCCCTGCCATTGGCCGTATTGCCGGGCCGAAGGTCAAGCCAAGGTTGATATGCACTCGCGCATACAGCGAGCTCATTCACATGAAAAGCATAGGCATAGTCTGCAAGAGTCTTCAAATATCCAAGCGACTGGCTGTATTTCGCATCAGTAAACGCCTCAGCCGAAGCTATGGACTTTCCGTACACATGTGCGGCAGACGCGACCTCCTTGATGTCGTAGCAGCCATCTTTATGTTTGGCCCAGAATTCTCCTTGCGGCCGCCGAACACTGCCTTTGGCTGATATGTTGTCCGAAGTCATGCTCTGGCCATTGCCTGTCGCCTGAGCTGTCAGCATGACTCCGGCCTCCATTGCCAGCGTATCAAGAGCAGCAAAATATCTGTGGTTTTCAAGCCATGCCAATGTGCGGCGATGGTCAAACAAGACATGACTGCTGAGTTCGGCAGAACCTGTCACATACCCCAAAAGGGCAGGAAAATAATCCGTCACGTCATAGCCGCGCAACTTCATGAACTCCTCGTCATACCCAAAAGTCCAATTCTGGCTTCCCATTTCATGGCTGTCCATTATCACACCGTCCGGCTTGAGTCCGCAGGAAGACAGGCTGTCTATTATGACGGCGGCAAAATTGTCCCACTGAAGCCGAGCCGCATCTTTGAGCAGTTTGTCGCACTCCAGGCCCATCTGCCCAGGACGACCATGCTTGGTATGACCACCAGTGGAAGTTTGCGCAATTCTGAGCACAATCCAACGTCTGTTTCCTCCAGGTGCCGTCCAATCCAGCTTCCCGTCCTTCCCGAGACAACAGCTAATATCAATTATCCGAGAAGGATCAATCACCTCATCCGTACCATATTCCGGAGTGCTTCCAAAGACCGGGTAATCACTGTCAAGCCCTGCAAGGTTCTCCCATTCATCGGTCATGGCAGCGGAAGACAGCACCATTCTACCCAACTCAAGGTCTCTTCTGCGCTGTCCGTCAGGCCTGTTCCACCCTTTCAAATTTATACGGAACCATCTTCCTGTCACGGCTTCAAAAGCGATGGTCTTCTGGGGAAAATGCAAATGGTACATAGCCGGGATATCCCTGACCTTCCGAAAATGCACACCGTCATCCGAAACCTCCAGACTGCCTATAGGCGGGAGATCAACATACCCGTCACCATAAAAGGCATCACCTGGAGGCCCAGGCATATTCATTGCTCCGGTAGAATGCTTGGAAGTATTGTATTCACTGTAAGTCAGCGAACGGGCGGTGAAAGGGCGGCCAAAATCGAACACGAGACAAGTGTCGGAATCGAACCTTTCCGTTGCGCTTACCAAAACTTTTTCTTCCCACAAAACATTCTCAGGCTCGGGGAACGCCAGCACACATATATCCCAATATTTCCTTGAGGAAGGTGCGGGCAGAGAGCCTTTCCAACTTTCACCGGCATTCAGAATCACAGAACTGCTGCAGAGTCTCTTCATGCTCATTTCTTCGGTTATCCATGGTCCTCCTGCGACAAATCCATTTGAAAGATTTATCTCAAATGTCAGGTTCAGCCTGTCGGCTTCTGATGCCGAAAAGATAAGTGCATCCCACCATTCCGGAGAAAATACGGGAAATGCACCTTCTGCATCTCCGTGAACCTGATCATAGTAGACCACCCCTCCAACCCCGGCCTCCTTGAAAGCTTCCAGGTCAGCTGTAATTCCTTCATGAGTTGTGGGCGTCTCCCCATGAAACCACCACAATTTCGTCCTGGTGGAATCCGGAGCAGCTCTGAATTCCTCATAAATTCCTTTGGCATCCGCAGTACACACTGCTGCGGAACAGGTCAAACAGGCCAAAACAGCCAGAACACAGAATCTATTCATGCCGAGTCGTTTCAAAATCCAGGATGGCAGGTTTCAGTCCCGGGCAACTGATTTTCACCTTTACAGGGCCAGGATGGCATGTGGACCTCAGAATCGTCATGGCGAATCCTTTGTAAAGACTGCGAGTGTTTCCAGAAAACAAGTCATCAGAAAGATGATCCCCGTTATCCATCGCAAGGACTGTTGCTTCTCCTTCAACGTCAACGGTGATTTCTCCGGAAGCCAGAGGAGACCTGACGCCCCTTGAATCCACAGCATAGACCCTGATATACTGAAGATCCATTCCATCGGAAACCCAGTCAGGATTCTCTGCTACAGCAAGCAGACGCACCGGCTTTCCTGCAGTCCTTATCTCATGTTCCGCAACTTGTCTTCCTGCAGTCCTCGCTACAGCCTTAAGAGTACCGGGCCTGTACGGAATGTCTTCCCACAGAATTACATTACGGGTACGGATATCCTCCATATTATTATGCCTTACCCCAAGTGACTTCCCATTGAGGAACAGTTCAACTTCCTCGGCGTTGGTATACGTGTAAATGTCATAATGCTCACCACTGGTCCGGTTCCAATGGTCAGAAATCTTTTTCTGCCCGACAATAATGTCGTTCCAAAGCACAGCATCGCCTTCGCTGTCCACCACACCGATGTGAACCACCGGATCCTCATCAAAAATGCTTTTCATGAGCCACGCCTGTGGATATGGCTCCAATGAATGATTGAAGAACGAATAATTCCATCCTTTCTTTGGCCAGCGGTCAGCTTCTCCCCAATACTCTATAGCACCCCAGTATGCCAGACCTACCATCCTGTCCCTGTCCATTCCGAAGAACGGAGCCGCCAGTTCATTGGTGACAGCCTCACTCTGATAGATTATGAGGTCGGGATTATGTTCAAGATATTTTCCGTAATCTTCCCAGCAATAGTTGTAGCTTGCGACTTCAGTTACACAAGACAGCTCCGGAGGTACGATATTGTCCTCAACATTGAATTCGGGACTATGTTTTACTATACCTTTTGCCCTGGCCGGATACATGGCCACAGTGGTTTTCCTCGTCGGATCGTACCTCTTGACCATTATATCCATGATCTTGTATGAAGTTACACCCCAATCTCTCGTCTGGAAGCCGCAACGCCATTCTTCAAACTGAAGTTCATTGCCGAGGCTCCACATTATCACCGAAGGATGATTGCGGTCCCTTTTGATCCATTCAGGTATATTCTGATACCAAAGTTCTGTCCATGGCTTACGTCCAGCCCAAGCCGTTTTCGTACCCCATTTGTCATACAGTTCATCGACAATCAATATTCCCTTCTCATCCGCAATATCAAGAAATGCTTCCGAATACGGATTATGTGAAGTCCTTATATGGTTGAATCCGAATTCTTTGATCCTGTCCATCATCCTGCTGATGGATGTCTCGAAAGCCGCCGCTCCTATGGCACCAAGATCATGATGCACCGCTATGCCTTTCAGAAACACCTTCTTCCCATTCAGCTTAAGTCCATATTCCTTGGAAAACTCAACAGTACGTATGCCGAAACGCTCCCTGGCTGCATCCAAAGGTTTTCCTTCCTGCATCAGGATCACATTTGCCGAATATAGGGATGGCGTTTCGCATGACCACAGCAATGGTTCACGGATATCCACCGCAGGCATGGTCACTTCTACCGACGGCTGCCTCCATTTTTCAGGGACATCACAGGAAGTGACGCCTACAAGCCTTCCGTCAGGTGCATAAATTTCCGCGAGCAATGACAATCCGTGTTCCTTGTCGAAGACACCGTCCACTTCAACGGAAATATTGACTCTGGCAGAATGTTCCGAAACCTCGGGTGTCGTCACAAACACGCCATGTCTGGCTATTGCCAGTGTACTGTTCTTAATCACAAGATGCACATCCCGGAAAAGGCCGCCTCCCGTGTACCATCTTGAATCACCGCTGTCTCCGGTATCAGCCCTTACCGCCACCACATTAGGTCCGTCATAATTCAGAAGATCTGTTATGTCAGTTTCGAACCCCAGGTATCCATAATCTGTACCTCCGGCGTGGATGCCGTTCACCCAGACATCTCCGGTCAGCATTATGCCCTCAAAATCAATAAAGACCCTCTTGCATTTCCAAGAAGGATCAGCATTGAATGTCTTCCTGTACCAGCCTACGCCCATATTCTTGAACCCTCTTCCTCGGCTGGCCGTGGAATCCCAAGGCTGTTCAATCTGAAAGTCATGTGGAAGATCAAGGCTGCGCCATGCATCGTCATCAAAATCAGGACACGATGCAGAAGCATCATCTCCTGGGGAAAACTTCCAGTCGAAATTGAAAAGCACATCCTCGCGTATCTGCACATCACCGTCTGCGGCAAAAGCTTCAGAAGCAGTCAAGGTGCATAGCAGCACCGCTATCAGAAATCTGAACATAAGTAATTTCTTTTATTGTCATCTACGCTTCAAAGTTATTAATTCCAAGGAAGAAAAAACAATGCTCAAGAGGAATATGGCGTTGATTGACGAGAAGATTAAACGGGCAAGACAGAGATCTGTGGTTGGCGAAGTATCTGAAGAAGACTATACCAACGGTTATTGCAACTGCCTCATAATTAAGGGATTTGTGGCATGATTCCGACTATGAGACAAAGCTGAAAATAGAAAAATTAGTCTATCCGAACGGAATTTTTTGGGACAAGGAAAAACGCAATTATCGAACCGAAAACCGCAACTCCGTATTCAATATAATGGACAAATATTCAATGACTTACGGAAACGAAAAAGGGGACAGTCTCATCTGAAACTGTCCCCTTGTGCGGGTGAAGGGACTCGAACCCATACGCACGAGGCACCAGATCCTAAGTCTGGCTTGGCTACCAATTACAACACACCCGCATCGCGCTTGTCTCCCGCAAAACAGCGGAAAACGCTACGGCTGACAAATATAGCAAATTTCCCCTCCGTAAGCATCAAATTTGAACAGATATTCGCTATATTTGTTCAATAGCCACAGCCAAACCACTAATTATAAACACTTTGACAATCATGTACAATCTTGAATCAGCAGACCAGAATCTTGGATTCCTCAAATCCAGGGACTTCGGTCTTGAACAGACAATAGACTTCATATCGAAAAACGGCATCATGATGCTCAACTTCATGTATCCGGCAGCCGACGGGAGGCTGAAGACTCTGAATTTTGCGACCGATGATCCCTCCAGCCTGCATTCAATCCTCTCTTCCGGAGAGCGCGTCGACGGCTCAAGCCTGTTTCCGTTCATCGAAGCAGGCAACAGCGACCTGTACGTAATCCCCCGGCTCAGGACAATGTTCATGGACCCGTTCTCCGAAATTCCGACAGTCAATTTTCTCTGTGCATTCTTTGACAAAAACGGGAACAGGCTTGAATGCTCACCCGAATATACCCTTCACAAGGCAGCGGAATTATTCCGGAAAAGGACAGGAATGGATTTCGAAGCCATGGGTGAGCTTGAGTTCTATGTGTCGGCACCAGAAGACATGAAACTCGGGATGTACCCGGCAAATGACCAGAAAGGCTACCACGAATCAGCTCCGTTCGCCAAGTTCAACGCCTTCCGGACCAAATGCATGTACCGGATCATGAAAGCCGGAGGCAAGATCAAATACGGACACTCCGAAGTGGGAAATTTCAGGCTTGGAGGAAGGCTGTACGAGCAGAACGAAATAGAATTCCTTCCCACAGACGTGTCGGATGCTGCAGACCAGCTGATGATTGCGAAATGGATTATCCGAAACACAGCCTTCGAATCCGGACTTGACGTAAGCTTCTCCCCGAAAATCTCAACCGGAAAGGCAGGTTCAGGGCTTCATGTCCACATGCGGTTCGTTAAGGACGGCGTCAACATGATGGTGGACAATGACGGAAAGCTGTCCGATGTGGCACGCAGGGCAATCGCGGGACTCATGGAAATGGCACCTTCGATAACCGCTTTCGGAAATGCGAACCCTGTCTCATATCTCCGCCTCGTACCTCATCAGGAAGCGCCCACAAGCATATGCTGGGGCGACCGCAACCGCTCTGTACTCGTGCGCGTTCCGCTTGGATGGTCTTCAGCTTCGGCAGACATGTTTTCTGCGGTCAACGGCAGTGATCCCGCAGTAACAGCCGCAGACGGAATGTCACGCCAGACAATCGAGATACGCTCGGCAGACTGCTCTGCGGACATATACCTGCTCCTTTCAGCCCTGTGCATCGCGTGCATGCACGGATTGGAAACGGAAGAGGCACTGAATATCGCCGAAAGGACGTATGTCGACATCAACATACACCGCGAGGAATCCAGAGAGCGTGCGACCTCGCTTGCCTCGCTTCCGGGTTCCTGCGCCGAATCAGCAGACATGCTCGAAAAACAGAGGGGCCTGTATGAACGCGATGGCGTGTTCTCTCCCCGGATGGTCGACGGTGTCATTTCAAACCTGCGCTCATTCGGCGACGCCGACATGAGGGCAAGGCTAAAAGAAGACCCGGAGCTGGAAAAGGAACTTGTACTCAGATATTATCATTGCGGGTAGCCGCCTGGCTGCTCTCTTCGATATCCGCACGGCTCTTGCTTGCCGTCACAAGATATACTCCACCGAAAATGAGCAGAACGGCAATGCCCTTCACAATGTTGAAAGAATCCATGCCCCACAGCACCGCCACTATGCACGCCACAATAGGCTGCACATAATTGTACATTCCTGCAACTGTAGGTCTCAGGTTCTTCTGCCCTACCACTATTAGCATGTAGCAGACGAACGTGGCAAGAACCACAATATATGCCAGACCGGCGATGTTCGCAAAACTCAGTGCGGACCACTGAGTACGTATCAGGTCACGCGCAGAGAAAGGAAGCATGCAGATGAACGCATATGTGAACATCCATTTCATCAGGGTGACAAGAGAGTATTTCTCGACGAATTTCTTGTAGAACACAAGGTAACTTGCATAGCTGAGCTGGGCAAAAAGCACCAGAAGGTCACCCCATATTGCCGTGGAAGGCACATCGGAAGATGCAGCGCTTGAATTTCCGCTCCCGAGTATCAGAAGCAGGGCACCGCCGGCACCGGCAGCTATTCCCATGACCTTCTTGCCGGTAATGGGTTCCTTGAGCACGGCGGCTGCAAGGATCATCGCCCAGAGAGGCATGCTGGTGGTGATTATGGACGCTGTACCAGGAGTTGTCAGGCTGATCCCGAAGATATAGCTTCCCTGATTCAGCACTATCGCCAGAAGGGAAGCAAGGAACAGCCTCGCCATATCCTTGTGTTCCACATGTTCAGGCTTTCTGAAGAATGAAACAAGCCAAAAGAGCAGCATCGCGCCGCCTACACGCAAGTCAACGACAACAAGGGGAGAAACAATTCCGGTCGCCATTATCAACTTTGACAAGGGGGACATGAAACCCCACATGGCGTTCGCCGCGAGCATTGACGCATGCCCTTTCAAACTGAATTTGCTCATTACACTACCAACTCTTTTTGCGGGCGCAAAGATAACACTTTTTTGTCACCTTATCACCAGATCAAGAGGCACATCCCAAACTTCTGCCGGGATCGAGGGAATGAAGCGGAAAGGATAGCAGACGCCTACCCTGAAGCAGTCAAGCTGCGGAAGCAGACGGTCATAGAAACCGCCTCCGCGGCCAAGCCTGTAATAGCGTTCAACACCGTCGGGGCCTTTCTGAAACGCAAAGGCGACTCCGGGCACCACGGCAATGTCAATCTCGGAAGGCTGAACGGAAGAAGCCGAACCGGACGGTTCCAGAATGCCGCGATAGCCGGCGACTAGCCTGCCCGGATCATATTCCTTCAGCAACAGACTTTCCCCGCTTACCTTGGGGAGCACGACCCTTTTGCCGGCCGCCCTCCATCTTTCAACATATTCCTGAGTCTGCACCTCACCGGGCATGGCCATGTACGCAAGCACGCACCCGGCGTTCCTGAACTGCTCAAGATTTTCCAGCTCGGACATTATCCGGACGGTCTCGTCGACCGGCCCATGAAGGGAGAAGAGGTCCCCCGAGGCGAGAAACTCAGCCTCGAGCGACCTCATCATCCTGCGTATCTGCCTTTTGTCAGGCAATTGTCTTGAAGAAGTCATTGCCTTTGTCATCCACGAGTATGAATGCCGGGAAATCTTCCACCCTGATCTTCCAGATGGCCTCCATTCCGAGTTCGGGATATTCCACACACTCGATGGACTTGATGTTGTTCTGCGCGAGCACTGCTGCAGGGCCGCCGATTGACCCGAGATAGAATCCGCCGTGTTTCTTGCAGGCATCGGTCACAACCTGGGTACGGTTGCCCTTGGCAATCATGATCATCGAACCGCCGTGATCCTGGAAACGGTCCACGTAGGGATCCATCCTGTTGGCGGTCGTCGGTCCCATTGAACCGCAGGCATAACCTGCCGGAGTCTTCGCGGGGCCTGCATAATATACAGGGTGATCCTTGAAATACTGAGGAAGATCCTCTCCCCTGTCAAGCCTCTCGTTGAGTTTTGCGTGTGCAATGTCACGGGCAACTATGATTGTACCTGTAAGGCTCAGACGGGTGCTTACGGGATATTTGCTCAGTTCCCTGCAGACCTCTGACATAGGCTGGTCAAGATTGATCTTGACTGCCTCACCTTCTCCGGCATTGCGGAGTTCCTCGGGTATCAGTTCGTAGGGCTTGTCGTCGAGTTTCTCGATCCAGATGCCGTCGGCATTGATCTTTGTCTTGATGTTGCGGTCGGCGGAGCAGCTGACTCCGAGTCCGACAGGACAGCTGGCACCATGGCGGGGCAGACGGATCACGCGCACGTCATGCGCGAAATACTTGCCTCCGAACTGCGCTCCAAGGCCGATCTTCCATGCTTCCTCAAGAAGCTGTTTCTCAAGCTCCACGTCACGGAAGGCACGTCCGGTCTCGTCTCCTGTCGTGGGCAGACCGTCGTAATAGTGAGTTGACGCGAGCTTCACGGTGAGAAGGTTCTTCTCGGCTGAAGTTCCGCCTATCACGAAAGCAATGTGGTAAGGAGGGCAAGCCGCTGTTCCGAGTGTCTTCATCTTTGACACGAGGAAAGGCACGAGAGTGGCCGGATTGAGAATGGCCTTGGTCTCCTGGTAAAGATATGTCTTGTTGGCTGAACCGCCGCCCTTTGTCACGCAGAGGAAGCGGTACTCGCCGCCCTCGCAGGCCTCTATGTCAATCTGGGCAGGAAGGTTGCACTTTGTGTTCACCTCCTTGTACATGTCGAGGGGAGCATTCTGGGAATACCTGAGGTTCTCTTCTGTATATGTCTTGAAGACACCGAGACTCAGGGCCTCCTCATCGCAGAAGCCTGTCCACACCTGCTGGCCCTTCTCTCCGTGTATGATCGCTGTTCCCGTATCCTGGCAGAAAGGCAGCTTGCCCTTGCAGGCAATCTCGGCGTTGCGCAGGAAAGTCAGGGCAACATACTTGTCGTTCGCTGAAGCTTCGGGATCGTGAAGAATCTTTGCCACCTGCTCGTTGTGCGAACGGCGAAGCATGAAACTGACATCACGGAAAGCCGTGTTGGACATCAGTGTAAGGGCTTCGCGGGAAACCTTGAGAATCTTGTGTCCCTCAAATTCGGCAGTGCTCACGTACTGCTCGGAACACGGAATCTTGTAATATTCAGTCTTGTCTTCGCCAAGCTGAAACATTGGTGCATACTTAAACTCTGTCATAATATCAGTTCTGCATTAGATATACCTTCATGAATTCGTTGAGGTCGCCGTCCAGGACGCCCTGGGTATCGGCAGTCTCATAGCCTGTGCGCAGGTCCTTGACCATCTTGTAGGGATGCAGCACGTATGAGCGTATCTGGGAGCCCCACTCGATCTTCTTTTTCTGCCCCTCCAGTTCAGCCTGCTTCTCCTGACGCTTCTTGAGTTCTATGTCATACAGGCGTGACTTCAGGATGCGGAGGGCATTCTGCCTGTTGTCCTGCTGGCTGCGCGTTTCGGTGTTCTCGACCGTGATGCCCGTAGGGATATGCCGGACGCGGACACCTGTCTCCACCTTGTTCACGTTCTGTCCGCCGTGGCCGCCAGAGCGGAAAGTGTCCCATTCGATATTGATGGTGTCATCGACCAGAGGATATACGAACACGGAACTGAACGTGGTCTGTCTCTTGCCCTGGGCATTGAAAGGAGAGATGCGCACAAGCCGGTGCACTCCGGACTCAGCCTTCAGATAACCATAGGCATAGTCTCCCTCGAACTGCACGGTTGCGGACTTGATTCCCGCCTCGTCGCCGTCGATAAGTTCGGTAACCGTCATCTTGTATCCGTTTCTCTCACCCCAGCGCATGTACATTCGCATAAGCATGGCACTCCAGTCGTTGGCCTCCGTTCCTCCTGCCCCGGAATTGATAGTCAGCACCGCCCCGAGAGAGTCGCCCTCTTCCCCCAGCATGTTGCGGAGTTCAAGCTTCTCGACCATCGACTGCGCCTTGGCATAAGCCTCATCGGTATCAGGGCTGTCAGGCTCGAGTTCAAGGAGCACCTCGAGATCATCGACGGCACTTTTCGTGTCATCAAAAGCGGTGACCCATGACTTCACGCTGCTGATCCCTTTCAGGAAGGCCTCCGCCTCCTTGGGGTCATTCCAGAAATCAGGTGACTGGCTCTTCTTCTCCTTTTCCGCGACCTCGCTGCGCTTGGCATCAATGTCCACGCACTTCCTGAGCGTCTCCACACGCTCCTGCAATTCCTTGATCTGCTCCTGAGTAATCATATCGTGCAAATTTAGCAATTATTCTCATTACTGACCGCGCCAGACACTGCTGTTGAAGAAATTTCTATCTTTGCAGAATATGGCAATAATCGGAATCATGGATTCAGGAGTCGGAGGGCTCTCTGTATTCAGGGAAATCAGAAAACTTCTCCCTGAAGAGCACTATATCTATTATTCCGACAACGCCAACTGTCCATACGGCGAGAAGTCTCCCGAATTCATACAGGGGCGCTGCAGGGAAATTACCCGAATGATGATCTCTAAAGGTGCGTCAGTCATGGTAATAGCCTGCAATACGGCGACGGCAGCGGCCATCTCGACCCTGCGCGGCGAATTCGACATCCCGTTCATAGGAATGGAGCCGGCCGTGAAACCGGCTGCGCTCGGGACCAAGACTGGAGTCATAGGCGTGCTGGCTACCGCAGGAACGCTCAAAGGCTCAAATTACCTGAAGCTCAAGAACCGGGTCCAGGACGGCATTAAGGTCGTCGAGCATGTGGGCAGCGGATTCGTGGAGCTGGTGGAGCGGGGCGAACTTTCCGGAAGCAATGCGGAACAGACGGCAGCCCGCAGCCTGAAGCCACTGGTCAACGCAGGGGCAGACATCATCGTCCTCGGATGCACTCACTATCCGTTCCTCCTTCCGACACTGCAGAAAGTCGCAGGTCCCGGAATTCGCTTCATTGACCCGGCACCTGCAGTTGCAAGGCACCTCCTCGAAGTGCTGACAGAAAAAAACATCGGGAAGACCGATCCGCTTCCCGATGTTGAACTTGTTTCCTCAGGTGATCCTGAACCTCTGCACAGGACATTCACGGAACTGCTGCAGCAATGATTTTTCCGTCTGCAGCGGCCTCCGCTAGACGTCATACCGTTCCGCAAGAGCACCGGTCATCTGCCCAAGGACCTCGAAATATGGAGTTCCGTCAATTACAGTAGTCCGGTAAACGGTGTCGTCGACAGCATAATACTCTTCTCCGTCAAGCGTCACCATCCTGTAGTCATCAGGCAGCTTTTCCACAAGAGCGCCGGCCGGCGGCACGATTGTGACATACTCTCCGGACGAATTCTTGGTGAAGAAGATCCCGTCCTCATAATAATAGTCGCCTGTCACCGAAGCATAGCTCTGAACCAGGCCGAGCCGGTCAGCAAGACGGCTGGATTCGGCGGCAAGATCAGAATTCAGAGAGGATGAATTTGCGGCAATCGCAGCATTCTGGTTTGCGATCGTTTCGTTCTGCTGCGCAATCGTCCGGTTCTGGGCCGCGATTGTGGCGTTGTTCTCCGCAATAATCCTGTTCTGGCTCGTTATGATCTCAGCATTTTCGTTGATCGTGCTGAAACTGTACCATGAGTCGGCATAAAACGCAAAGCTGCACATCGCGTCAACAAGGCTTACGGCTGGCGTGAAAACCACCCCGAACGGAGGGCGGCACACATAATATGAACCTCCGTAATAGCGATAGTAGACATCGTCCACAATATAATAAGGTATGCCCCAGAATACCCTGCGCACAAAACGTGCGGGCAGACTCGTCACCCGATAGCCGAAGTAATGGTATCCGGGATCCCAGAACCTTACGGGACGGTCATGATGTACAGGAGGCCTCCTGCGCGGAGGGACTCTGTGAGAGTCATGGCGCTGAGGTACGGGGCGCGGAGCCGCGGAATGAGGCGGCCTCGACTGAGGTCCGGGACTGCCTGCAGAAGGACGACCGCTCTCCGGGCGTCCAGGATTGTTGCCGCCGTGTCCCTGCCCCGGACGGACATTCCCGGGAGTGGTTGAAGGAACATTGTTTCCTGTTCTTCCCGGCTGCCGTGCCGCATTCGTTGCCCCGGGTTCACGTGCGCCCGAAGACGGTCTTGGATTCTGGACCCGCGGAGGCTGCGCCGCATTTTCAGCGGGGCGTACCTGCCTCCTGGCCTGTGAAGGCTGGGAATTCAGCTGCTGGCCGGATGACGGCTGGACCCGCCTGACCGTACCGCTATTCTGTCTGGCAGCCTGCGGTACGCCTTGCCTTCCGGATACTCCGGAAACGGTGCCTGCACTGCGGGCCGGCTGATTTCTTGAGGTTTGAGGTTTCTGGTTCAGACTTCCGGAACTGCGTCTGGCAGAAGTCGAAGAGCGCGACGCGCTGCCGGAACGGGAAGCGCCTCCGGATGACCGGGGCGACGGCCTTGTCTCCCGCTGTGTCGTGCGGGCATTGCCGTTTCGTGACTGTGCCATTGCCGGAAAGTCCTGGAAGGAAATTACCGTCAGGGCAGCAATCAGCATGCATAGGTAACGCTTCATAGTTGAATAGATTTAAACTAAAGCGGTCTACATCGAGACAGCGTTTCAGTAAAGATAGTATTTTTTGGACAAATCCCTGAAAGCCCTGACATCTGCAGACCAGAAATCGGCAATGTCCGCCACTTTCATTGATTTCCCGAAAGTACTGCTGACAAAATCAGTGCCGCAAACTTTGTTGAACATCGGCATGCGGTCAGCAGAGCCCTCAAACGGATTTACCCCGTACAGTTCCCACACTGCCTGCATCACATAAAACTGGGTCAAAGTCAAGGTCGCAGCCTCATAATCCGTATAGTAGTACTGCACTCCGTGTATCAGCTTGCCCTTGAGCCTGCCGGAAATGGGCGTATAATGGATCGTTCTCCATGCGACACCGGGAATCCCGTAGCTGTCGAGCCTGTCCTTGAGTTCGTCAGCGTCAATCCATTCCTCGGCAAAGGTCGCGAAAGGCAGAGTGTAGCCGATTCCGATATTGAGGTAATTGTACAATTCTCCGCACAATCCTGCAGAAGGATAGCATACGGCACTCTCCGGATACGGTATGTTTGGAGAGGGTGACACCCACGGCAATCCGGTTTCGGAAAACAGCATGTCTCTCGTCCATCCTTCCATGGGCACCACGTACAGTTCACACTTCAGAGGTTCCTCCTTGCCGCTCTGCCCCCTGTTGAGACCTTCCTCGTTGATGAGCATGGCAAGTTCGCCGACCGTAAGGCCGTATATATAAGGAATCCTGTACTGTCCCACGAAAGAATTGAAGCCCTCCCTTACAAGAGGACCTTCGACCTTCAGGCCTCCGAGCGGATTGGGCCGGTCCAGGACCACCACGGGAATGCCGAGTTCGGCGCAGCTCCGCATCACCAGGCCCAGAGTGGAAATGAAGGTGTATGATCGGCTGCCGACGTCCTGTATGTCATATACCATGATGTCGACCCCTTTCAGCATGTCTTCGGTAGGCTGCCTGGTGGATCCGTAAAGAGAATATACCGGGAGGCCGGTGCGTTCATCGACTCCCGACTCAACTTTTCCTCCGGCATAGATGTCACCGCGGACTCCGTGCTCGGGCGCATACAACGCAACGAGATCCACAGCCGGGGCACCGAAAAGGATGTCAATCGTGGAATTCAGCCGGCTGTCAACCCCGGACGGATTTGTCACAAGACCGACACGCTTCCCTTCAAGCAGCGCAAAATCGCCGTCACGGAGGACCTCAATCCCCACCTTAACCTTTGCATTCGCACATGCGGCAATCAACAGCGCCGCCGCGCAAACCAGGTTACGAAAACAGTTGCAAGACAACATATCATTACCAATATAAAGAAACCAGAATATCCCATGGCTTCCTGAAGCCAGCCGGCAAAAATTCCCGGAATCATCATCGACAGGGCCATGAATGCAGTACATATCGCATAGTGCGAAGTCTTGAACTCTCCCTCGGAGAACTTCATCATGTAAAGCATATACGCAGTGAATCCGAAACCGTAGCCGAACTGGTCAAATGCCACGCAGAAATAAATGAACCACAGTCTTTCAGGCTGAAGGAGAGCCATCACCAAATATACCGCGCACGGCAGCGCAAGCGACAGCGACATCGGCCACATCGACCGGCGCAATCCCCTCCTTGCGGCGAAGATTCCTCCCAGAATGCCTCCGACAGTCAGGGCGATCACCCCGACAGTGCCATAGACAAGCCCGGACTGTGCCGTGGTCAGTCCGAGGCCGCCCTTCTCCACCGGGTCCAGCATGAAAGGAGTAAGCATCTTGACCGAGAATGCTTCGGGAAGACGGTAAAGCAGCATGAATGCCACCGCCAGCAAGATGCCGGGCTTGCGGAAGAAAGTCACCCACGCACGGGCGAAATCTCGGAATATTCCAGAAATGTCGCGCCCGGGACGGCCGTCACCGGCGGATGCAGCCTCAGTCTTGGGCAGCACTGCCGCATGCCAGAGGGTAATGCCGGCAAAAAGCACAGAACAACCTCCAAGCACCAGACTCCAAGCAAGCGGTATCCTTCCTGTACTTTCTTCAAGCATTCCGGCAATGACGACAATCACGCCCTGCCCGAACACCGAGGCAATTCTGTAGAATGTGCTCCTTATGCCGACAAACAGCGACTGGTCCTTCTCGCCGAGGGCAATCATGTAATAACCGTCGGCAGCTATGTCATGAGTCGACGACGCAAATGCGACTATGTAGAAGAACACGAGCGTCAGGCCAAAGACATCGGGACTGACCGAAAGGGCAAGCGCCGCAAACCCTGCAGTAATTATGGCCTGCATGGCAAGGATCCACCACCTCTTTGTACGTATCACGTCGACAAAAGGGCTCCAAAGCGGCTTTATCACCCAGGGGAGATACAGCAGAGAGGTATACATCGCAAGATCGCCGTTGGACATGCCCAGACGCTTGAACATCGTGACAGAGAGGACGTTCACGACGAAATACGGTATGCCTTCAGCAAAATACAGCGTCGGGACCCAATACCACGGAGACTTACCTGACTTCTGCCCCTTCATAATAATGTGCGAGTATCTGTCTGTAATTGAACCCTTCCGAAGCCATCACGGCAGCACCGATCTGGCACAGCCCTACCCCATGGCCCCAGCCTTTTCCCTTGAGCACAAAACCGGATCCGTCCCTCAGAACTTCAAATGCCGAACTCTTGAGATGAGTCTCGCTCAGGCAGCGCCTTATGGCCAGTTCCTTGCCTACGACCTCCGTGTGGAGGGTACCGACAATCTTCAGGCTGCTTATCCGTCCAGAAGGTCCACGGTGTAGCGGGACCAGGTCAGTAACCAGGCCGAAATCAGTCCCCAGACGGCGGCTCACGAGTTCCGAAAGTTCCTGCTGCGTGTATCTTGCGGTCCAGTCATGGAAGTCCCTGGTCTCCAGGTCGTAATCGTTCAGGACCTGTGATAGTATTTCCGAATTCTCGCAGTCGCACCACGGATCCTCGACACTCTGAAGGTACGGATAGTCCCTGTCCTCCCAGCAGGTACTGTACAGTTCTGTACGGCCGCCGCAGCATTTCGAGTAGCGGGTGTCGCAGATTTCCCCTTCATACATCAATACCTGCCCCCATGTCTCGTCTATCGCCCGCCTCACGGACTCTCCCGTCGCCATGGTGAGCCCCTGGTAACGCTGGCAATGGTCATCAGCGCAGACATCGAACCTCTCATGAGGCAGGGGCGGAAAATTTCCGGAAGCTTCGCCGCCGTCGCGCTTCCTTCGGTCGGCGATCCTTGCGGAAAGCCAGCTTCTGGAAATGACGGCATGCGCCTTGAGCAGTTCAAGCGAAGCACTTGACTTCATCTCGGAGGAGATGACACTCAGGAGGTAATCCTCCATGCCGACACAGTTCACAGCCGTAATATTGTCACCCTCAACAATGAATTTCAGGCTTCCGGCGAACTTCAGGGTCCGCTTCTGCTGCCAATGGAACTCCTTGCCTATCACCACATCGTAAAGTATGAACGAGGCCTCAGCGAACAGCGTCGAACGGGTCACGGAATCGAAGTACAGTTCATCGTATATCATTCCGTTGTAGGCGATTCTCCCGTCACACCAGCTCACACGCTGCGGACCGGCACCGTCGGAGATGATTTCGAAGCAAATCTCCTTCGCTGACAGGATCCCCACCGAAATGCGAGGCTGCTCCCTTGTGAGCCGCCACTCGATCATTGACTGCTCATGAGAGCTTATCGTTACTTCGTCGAGCATTTCCTCGAGAAGCTCCGGTGTCGCCTTCTCGAAATCTTCGCGGAAAGGAGCGACGAACACTCCCGCCATGTCAGCCGCACCCGGACTTATTGTCAGATGGTCACTTCCTTCTGAATAATAATGACGGGAACGTTTTCTGGAACGCAAGACCACGAAAGTCCTGTACTCGCCATCCTTGCGGTACGTGTACAGGTTGAATTTCGGTTCTGTCTCCCCGGGTTGCCTGTCAGTGCAGTCCAGAAGGCGGTAGAACAATTTCGCAAGCGACTTGGTTGTCGTCGCCTTCAATGCAAATACGCCTTTGAGGAAGTCTGGATACCGGAACAGTTCAGCGTCCTTGACACTGGCAAGCGGAGTCCCCGGATTGTCCAGAAACGCATCCACCGCTTTCTCCAGAGGAAGATGATGCCTCGGTATCGCCTGAAAATGCAGGTGGTCAGGAGCAGAAGCCCCGCTGCCGGGTCCATTATAGAACACAAGATAATCCGGATACCTGGTTGTAAAATCAAGCATGTCCGGGAAATGGTGCCAGATTGCCTGCGGGAGATGCTCATCCCTGACGATCACAAGATGCCCCGGGAATATAGGATAAGGATTGACCTGGACATTGTAGAGTCTGCCCTTCCGCCCCTCGAACTTCAGATGAAACTGCTCCGGCGGACGGTTCTCCTTGCACAGAAAGCATTTTCTGGCAGCAATGGCCTCAGGTGAAGTGTCCGCCGTGGACGACAGGACCCTTGCCGGATTGTATTGAATGCGGCACCGAAGGCCGCACACTTCAAAATCGCGGTACTGCAATCCCTTCAGAAGACGGAAATTCGATGCCGCAAGAGGCCATACAGACAATTGGTCGCGTATGAATTTGTTGAGTTCGTGCGTCATAGGAGTGATTGGAGCATCTTGTCAATTTTCATATACTCCGACTCAAAGTTCGGAGTGAAAACACCTCTTCCGATGTTTTCCCTTATCTGCGCGTCCGTCCAGTAGCGGCCCCCGCAAAGTTCCTCGGGGTCAGGCTTCGGATGGAAGTCCCCGACAGTTGCAAAGACATTCACAAGTTCCCGCTCAACTTCTGACTCAAACTGGTAGGCAAGAAGCCAGCAGGGGTTGAAATCATAGAAATGAAGCTCTTCCGACGCCTCACGGTACAAGGCTTCTTCCACATATTCGCCGTATGAGACGTGCCCTCCTACCGCGGTATCCCATTTCAGGGGAAGCAGATCCTTGTGGGCGCCACGCTGCTGCAGATAAATCTCTCCTCTGCGGTTTATTATGTGAAGATGCACTACAGGGTGCAGAGGCTTTGTTCCCCCATGGCACCAAGCACGGGACGCCTGGGCGACAACCATGCCGCTCGGCTCCACTACAGGGAGCATTTCCTCAGCGGGGGCACTGCTGCTGCCATGCATAAGGGGAGCAGGCTCGGATGGATATATCAGTTCAATCATTGCCATTATGTGAAATCAGCGCTCAATAATTGATGATGCGCAGTTCTTCCGGCGTATACAGGATAGAATCAATGAAGTCAGGAGCCACTCTGGCCAATATCAGGAATGCGACAAGTGCAACCACGGCAAGAGCGACAATTGCCAGCAGAAGAATCCACCAGCGGAATTTTCTTTCTCCGGCAGGCTGTTCTGTCTCGGCTACGGAAAGTGCAGCGACCGGTTCCGGTTCGGGCACCGGCTCCGGCTCTGGTTCCGGCTCAGGTTCGGGATCAGGCACCGGCTCAGGTTCGGATGCAGGCACCGGCTCGGGTTCGGATGCAGGCACCGGCTCGGGTTCGGGCACCGGTTCCGGATCAATTCCTGGTCCAGGCTCCGGCGCGGAATCAGGCTCAGGGTCCGCAGGGACCGGATCTGCCGGTGAAGATGCGACGGCAAGATTTTCAAGCGGCTTTCTGACCTTGAATTCAAAAGGTATGTCCACCCTTTCATCTTCAAAAGCAGGAAGGCTTTTCAACGACACTGCCGCAAGCCCGAAAGCGTCCGGATATATGTCCAGATTCTCATCCGGCACGAAGAAAAAATTGTTTTCTTTTGTGGCTCTGAGGCGCCCGAGACCAGGCAAGACTATGGTCTTCCTCTCCTTCAGCACTTCAGCCATCTCGGCAAGAAACTGCCTCAGGTATTCCCGGGACAAGTCCAACGGAAGTCCGTTCACCCCTGCATAGAAATCGGCGAGCAAATCGTTTTCCCGGGAATCGGGAAGGAAAGACAGCCTGCGGTACGGAGGGTTTACAGTGTATCCCTTGTCGGAAAATGTCGACGGAACCACTTCGGCATAGAAGGTACCGACGCCGGGAAGGCCGACCATATCGTGGTCGACTATCAGTTCCGATATCATCTTCGACAAAAGCTCTACATCCATGGCAGGACAAAGATAAGATAAAAATGTAAATTTTTTTTGCTCATTTAAGTTTTTGAAGTATATTTGCAGTCCCGAAAGGCGAGTTCAGGGAAACATTCCTCTTTAGCTCAGTTGGTTAGAGCACCTGACTGTTAATCAGGGGGTCCTAGGTTCAAGTCCTAGAAGGGGAGCAGAAAGCGGACAGATCTCCAATTGGAGTCTGTCCGCTTTTCTTTTGCATGAAATGCATCCGGCAGATTGCGGAGCATCATTCAGCCTTGTCAAGCTCAACCGTAAAATGCCGCATTATGGGAAGTTCACTGACTATCCTGTATCCGTGCACAATGGAATCGCGCCTGTCAAACACGTTTTTCAAGGCTGCCGCAACATAATCCATGTGATTGTTGGTATACACCCGTCTGGCAATCGCCAGGCGCAGCAGCTCCAGTTTCGGATAACGGTTCTCACGCGTTACCGGATCACGGTCAGCCATCAGCGCACCGATTTCCACACCTCGCACGCCGCCCTCAAGATAGAGCTCTATGGCAAGGGTCTGGGCCTGGAACTCCTCGCGCGGCACCTTTGATAGCACTTTTCCGGCATCAACAAAAATCGCATGACCGCCGGCCGGGCGCTGGTACGGCACACCATATTCATCAAGCCTGGATGCCAGATATGCAACCTGACGGATACGGCTGTCGAGATAATCGAACTCCGTGCTCTCGCGGAGACCCTGGGCAAGCGCGTTCATGTCCCTGCCGGCCATGCCGCCGTAGGTCAGGAAACCTTCGTACATAATGCTGTACATCTGGCACTTGCGCATGTCCTGCTCATCGCGGAAGGCGAGGAATCCTCCGATGTTGACCAGACCGTCCTTCTTTGCGGACATGGTCATGTAGTCGGCATAGGAATAGATCTCACGGGTTATCTCCCTTATGCTCTTGTCGGCATAGCCCGGCTCGCGCGTCTTGATGAAATAGGCATTCTCGGCAAAACGTGCCGAATCTATGAGCAGCTTCACCCCGTACTTTCTGGCAAGGGCCGAAATTCCGCGTATGTTTTCCATGGAAACGGGCTGGCCTCCGGCAGTATTGTTCGTGATGGTCAGCACAATCGCCGGGATCTTCTCCGCAGGATGGGCCTTCAGCACGTCCTCAAGCTTTCCAAGATCCATGTTTCCCTTGAACGGGACTTCCAGTTCCGTGTCTGACGCTTCATCGACGGTGCAGTCCACCGCATGGGCCTTGCGGAATTCGATATGCCCCTTGGTCGTGTCGAAATGGGAATTGCCCGGAAGATAGTCACCCTCTTTCACTATCGCGGAAAACAGCACGTTCTCGGCAGCACGGCCCTGATGTACAGGGAGCACGTGCTCCAGACCGGTGACCTCGCGTATCGAGTCCTTGAGGTTGTAGAAAGAAGACGCTCCGGCATAGCTTTCGTCGCCCTCCATGAGTGCGGCCCACTGCCTGTCGCTCATGGCCCCGGTTCCGGAATCGGTGAGCATATCGATGAAGACATGTTCGCTCTTCAGCTTGAAAAGGTTGTATCCGGCCTCCGCGATCCATTTCTCGCGCTCCGCACGGGTTGACCGGTGAAGATTCTCCACCATCTTGATTCTGTAGGGTTCAGCAAATGGAAGTTGCATAACAATTGGATGTTTTAGTGTATCGTGGACCAATTTACACAAAAAATCCCATTCCTGCACGGATCTTCAGGCACCGGTTGTTATTCTGCACGGAAAGAGGTAATTTTGACGTCACATACACCAACCGCATAACAAAATGAAACGACTGATTGCCACCATCGCTGCATTTGCGGCCCTGTCCCTTGCCGCCAGTGCACAGCCCAAGCAAGGTACATTCACCCTGGACCAGATCAACTGGCGCGACAACTGCGTCCTCGCGGATCCCGTATCCGGAGAATATATCATGGTAGGGCCGGGAGGACGCAGCGTACTGAGCTACAAGAGCAGGGACCTGATACACTGGACAGGACCGAACGTGATCTACACCGCACCTGACGATGTCTGGGGCGACATCAAGATCAACAGCATCTGGGCTCCCGAACTGCACTATTACAAAGGAAAATACTACCTTTTCCAGACATTCGACACCAGCGAGAAATTCGGAGAACAGTGGCGCAACTGGCACAGCGCAGGAAGAGTCATGAGAGGCTCCCAGATTCTGGTTTCAGATTCCCCCGACGGGCCTTTCCGCACCTTCGCCCCACACTCGACGATGCCCACAGACATGATGACGATCGACGGGACGCTCTGGGTCGAGGACGGCATACCTTATATGGTCTATTGCCACGAATGGGTTCAGGTGACAGACGGTGCAGTCGGATATGTCCGGCTCAAGGATGACCTCTCGGACCTGGACGGAGAGCCCAGGAACCTTTTCCGCGCCAGCTATGTGAACCACACCTGGGGCAAGCCGATTCCTCCCGACGGGAGCGGATATGTCACAGACGGGCCCTACCTCTACATGGGCAAGACAGGCAAGCTTTATATGGTCTGGACTACCAACAACAGCTGCGGAATCGCAATCTCGGATTCGGGAAAGATTGCCGGACCCTGGAGGCAGCAGGATGAAGCACTGTACGTCAACGGCGGTCACGCAATGATCTTCAGGACCTTCGAAGGCGAGCCGATGCTTGTTCTGCATGCTCCATACTGGGGAGACACTCACCCGAAAATATTCAGGCTCGAAGATACCGGAGAGACCCTGAAGATAATCGGGGAGGTAAAGGCTAATTGACCCTGATCTTCTGGCCTATGCGAATCTTGTTGACGTTGAGGCCAGGATTCAGTGAGACTATCTGCTTCTGGCTCTTGCCGTACTTGGCGGCAATTCCGGAAACGGTTTCCCCGGAACGCACTGTGTGCCATTTCATCGCGGCTTTCTCGGCCGCGATTCTCATTTCTTCAGCAATTATCTGCTCGTCCGTCGCGTACACGTCTTCCTCTTCATCTATCGAGGTGGGCACATATCTGGATCCAGGATCCAGATGACTGCGGCGCAGGACGAGCACGTTTGCGCGCAACTCCCCTGTCTCGAAGTCAAAGATACGCTGCGGATCAAAGGCAAAGCCAAGGTACCTTGCCTCGAAATGCAGGTGCGGGCCGGACGAACGCCCGGTAGACCCGCCAAGACCTATCTCCTGGCCCGCGGAAACCCAGTCCCCGGCCTTTACAAGACGCTTCGAGAGATGTCCGTAGAATGTTTCCAGACCGTTCTCATGACGGACTATAATAAGATTGCCGTAGCCTGACACATAACGCGAAAGCCTGACACGTCCGTCGAAAGCGACCTTCACCGGAGTCCCCATGGCGAGAGGAAGATCGACTCCCTGGTGCCTGCGCCCGTATCTGTAGCCGAATTTGGAATAGACTTTCGTGACGTACGGACAAACGAAACTGCTTGCCGAATCGACAAGACAGATGGAACTTCTGTATGGCAGGTCGGACTCCTTGACATCACCGTAAGGATTCACCTCACTCTCTGACCAGTGTCCGGTGAACACGTCTGACTCGGCCATTTTGCTGAAATTCTTGGTATAGTACCAGGTATGGTCATCCCTGAGCACGATCTGCAAGAACCCGTCCCCTATGTCAAGCGTATCCACCCCGACGCCCTTTCCTTCAGGAAAGAACACAGGCTCGCTCACGAAATTCTCCGGAACAAGTTTTTCCTGTACCGGCGGTATGTCCGGAATGACTATCTCTGCGGACTCGCTGGAAGCTGAAGGAAGTGCAACCCTTCCCTCCGGCTCCAGAGGAAGCTCTTCCGTCCCTCCCGGAACGGAAACAGCAATAATGGCGACAAGCGCGGCGATTATTCTCACAACCAACAATAATTTTCGTTTGGACATTGCCGGGGAGACGGCCGCACTGCCGTCTCCCGGCACTTGACATCATGAACGCACTGCACCAAAACGGTCCTCCAGAAGATCCTGCGTCTCCTTTATCTTCTGCTGCAGGACTTCCTCCGTGTGCGCTTCACATATAAAACGCAGATAAGGCTCAGTGTTGGAAGGCCTGATGTTGAACCACCAGTCCTCAAATTCCAGCCTGTAGCCGTCAAAAACCATTACTCTGATCGGCTTTTCCTCAGCACTGAAATGCTCGCACACAGCCTTCATCGCTCCCTGCTTGTCATCAAGCTTGAAGTTGATCTCTCCTGAATTCCTGTACTTGACCATGGAATCCATCTGCTCGCTCAGGCTTATTCCCTTCTTTTTCAATGCCGAAACGATTCGCAGCACTATCAGCGACGAAAGAAGTCCGCTGTCGGAATAGAAGAAATCCTTGAAATAGTAATGCCCGGCGAGTTCACCTCCCCACAGGCCGTCAATCTCCCTGAGCTTGGGAGCGGCGAAGGCACGGCCAACCCTCCACGTATGGAGTTCGGCTCCGTATTTCTCCAGGAACTCTCCCACAGCCTTGGAACTGCGGATCTCCTGCAGAACCCTCGGGTTCTTCTCTCCCCTTTCGTCGCAGAAATACAATGCCATCAGGGCGATTACCAGGTCTGGAGCCACAAAACGAGCCTTGTCATCGACGAACATCACGCGGTCGGCATCCCCGTCATAAATCACTCCGATGTCCGCGCCGGTTCTGCGGACCAGATCCTTGAGCGGCTCCACGTTCTTTGCAACGAGAGGATTGGGGTCATGATTCGGGAAACAGCCGTCTATGGTGTCAAAAATATATGACGGCTCTTCTCCGAACATCTCGTGGGCAAAGAGGCAGGACATGCCGTTCGAAAGGTCAAACGCTATCTTCAGATTGCTGTAGTCGCCCTTGAACCTGGACATGAATTCCATGTAGTCCTTGTGGATGTCCAACTTGTGCACTTCGCCCCTCTTGCCGGCCGGAGGAGTCGGCTTCCCTTCGTCAATCCAGTCCCTTATCTGGCCGAGTCCGGTATCAAGTCCGACAGGCAGCGCATTCTCGCGGCTGACCTTCATTCCATTGTATTGTGCCGGATTGTGGCTGGCAGTAATCTGCACAGAAGCGCCGAACCCGTAGTTCACCGTGCTGAAATAGACCATGGGCGTACTGCTCAGGCCGATGTCCCACACGTCGGCACCCGCATCGCGGATACCCTCGCTCAACGCATCATGGATCTCGTCGGACGAAACCCTGCAGTCGCGTCCCACGAGCACCTTGTCAACCCCGAGCAGCCTGGGTATGAAATATCCTATCTTGTACACGGTGTCACGGTCGAAGTCCACTCCGTAGACTCCCCGTATGTCGTATGCGTGAAATGCTCCCATATCTGTGGTCATTTGATTTTTGAGTTGTATGCAGTATGTATTTTTCCGTGGGCAATGTTCTGCAGTTTGCGTGCCAGCATCTTCCGGCGTATCGGCGCCAGCAGGTCAGTAAAGAGGACACCGTCGAGGTGGGAAAACTCATGCTGTACCATCCTTGCGGCAAATTTGTCGAAAGTCTCGCGCTTCTTCTCCAGATTCTCGTCATAGTATTCCACTTCCATCGAAGAAGGACGGCGCACATCGGCATAAATCCCGGGGACACTCAGGCAACCTTCATTGTATTCACAGGTCTTGTCGCTCTCGCTCAGCACAACAGGGTTCACGAATGTGCGCCTGAATCCCTTGAGGTAAGGATAGACATCCGACATTATGTCGCCGTCAACCACAACGACCCTGAGGCTTACTCCAATCTGGGGAGCGGCAAGCCCGCAGCCGTCGGAGGCCTTGAGAGTATCCCACAAATCTTCAACGAGGGACGATATTTCTTCTTTCTTTTCGAGGTCCGCAGGCTGGGCAATCTCGCGCAGAACCTCCGAACCATAGAGATAAATCGGCTTAACCATTGTTCTTGTCCAAATAACTTTGCAAAATTATTGCCGCGCTGATCTTGTCGACCGAATTCTTGTCACGGCGTTCACTTTTCTTCATTCCACCGTCTATCATGGCACGGTGCGCAAGCACAGAGGTGAAACGTTCGTCCTCCAGTGTCACGGGCACGGACGGGAAGGCCTTTTTGAGTTGTTTCAGAAAGATTTCCACATCCGGAGCCGCCTGTGCCGGAGCTCCGTTCATGTTGAGCGGCCAGCCAACCACGAAGCGCTCGACGGTCTCGGAAAGGGCATATTTTTTTAGATATTCTATTATCTTTGCAGACGGAACAGTTTCGACAGGTGAGGCAAATATCCGCAACGGGTCGCTGACCGCAACTCCGACCCTCGCTCTGCCATAGTCAATGCCTACTATCCTGTTCATAATTCGCGAAATTAACGAAAAAGTATGGTAAGACAAAATAAGCCCGCCAGACAAAAGCTGTACAGACTGTCGCTCCTGGAAAACAGCACCCACCGGAGCATCAAGTCAATACGCTTCACGAAGGCGAGGGCAGTCGCATCCATAGCCGGAGCACTGATACTGCTTGTCTTGTTCATCTACTGCCTGATCGCTTTCACACCGCTGCGGACCGCCATACCGGGGTATCCGAACGCGCATTCCAGGAAGACTGCAATCGAGAATGCAATAAAGATAGATTCTCTGGAAAATGCGATGCTGCGCTGGAATCTGTATGCAACCAACCTGAGCCGCGTCCTGGCAGGAGAGGCTACGGTTGACTTCGACAGCCTTCTGCGGCAGGCACGTGACGTACGGTACCTGTCGCAGAAGTCGGAAGAAGAGCTCCGCAGCCGCGACTCACTGCTCCGCGAGACTGTCATCAATGAAGAGCGCTTCGGAGTCGGCGATGCCGGAACAAGGTCGCTTCCTGTGGAAGGAATGCATTTCTATGTACCCCTAAAGGGAGTGACGGCCAGAGGCTTCAACAGTGCGGACCATCCCGGAATAGACATAACGGCCCAAGCAGGGACAATTGTCAGTGCGACCCTGGGAGGCTCGGTGGTCTATACCGCATTCGACCCGACAAAGGGGCAGGTGGTAATCATCCAGCACCACGATGACCTCGTCAGCATATATTCAAACAACAGCGAGGCTCTTGTCTCTGTCGGGCAAGCCGTCAAGGCAGGAGACCCCGTAGCCATCGTGGGAAGCAGGCCCGGGGCACCAGACAGAGAATACCTGCATTTTGAACTTTGGCACAACGGGCACCCTCTGGACCCGTCAGAATACATCAATTTCTAAACGTGAAAAAAAGAAGGATTGCAATACTCGGATCCACCGGCTCAATAGGCACCCAGACACTTGACGTGATTCGCCGGCATCCGGACATGTTCGAAGTGGAACTCATTTCCGCTCGCCGCAGCGCTGACCTGCTGATAAGCCAG
>CABUIX010000014.1 GCA_902491795.1 uncultured Bacteroidales bacterium
GGGGATGTTGCGGAGAGAGCCCCTCGGTTTGAACTGTCGGGTGCGACCTACAGCCTCGTGAAGTCCGGGAGTTCCGACATGCTTGGGGAGGTCACGTTCGGCTACAGGATCACGGACCTGCTCAGCGTGTCGGCAAACGGTCTGATGTCGAATCTGCGGGATGACCCGGCATCGACGTGGGCCGGGACGGTGGACTTGTCCGTGCGCCCGGAGGTTGTGAGCGGACTCTACCTTTCGCCGTCAGTGGGACTCGGCGTTGCAGGCGGGAAGCTCGGGTCGGAGAGATACGATGCGAGGATGGTGGTTACAGCCGGAGTGGCGTTGCGCTATGACCTGACGGGGTACCTGTTCTGCGGGATGGAGGCGAAGGTGATAGCGACCACTGGGGTAGGTCTTCCTCTCGTTGGCATCAGGATAGGTTTCCGTTTCTGATGATGTGATGTCAGGCGTCAAGCCTGCCGCCGGTTTGCCGGTGTGCCGTGTCGGGGCATTGCTGTCCTGCCGAGGCGCGCCGGCTGTCTTTTCCGTAGCCGGGGGGATTTTGGGCCGGTTTTCGCGGAAAGCACTGGAGCTTGAAAATCTGCCTGTGCGGGCTTGCGCGACAAATCGTTGATTGCCAATAAGTTGCTTTTGGAGATTGCACAATGATCGGGGTTCGGGAGGTCGGTACCTGTGCGCTGCTTTTCGCGAAACTGGCCTTCTGCGGCCTTGCGAGGCCGATTTGCTGGTCCCTTTCGCACAGGAAGATTTGTAGTCAGGCGGTAATTGGTGGCATTCTCGTCCTTCGTGGCGGGAAACGGCAGGTTGAATATCCGTTGATCCGTGATGGACTGCTCCGTTGACCCTTCCGGTGCCCCGCCGCTCATATGTCATCTGCTGTTTGCTTACCTTTCTCCCACCTCCTGCCCATCCTGGTTGCCGGCTGTTATTGAAGTTTCTCCAGGATAATGTTGCGAGTCCGGTTTATTATTCCAATCTTTACCATAATGGAACCAGCGGGTTTCATTGGTGCCATGATAACCTGCCGGGTTACAGCCTGAACAAATTAAACTATGCGAAATGGAATATTGCCACGTCTACACCAAAGGGCTCAAGAGGAACCTTCTCTTCTCTTGTGACGCTGACTTCATCTACGGAATGAACCTGATTCCTAAATCACTTGCAGGGACTGGTGTGGAGCTCCTTGCCTTCTGTCTGATGGACAACCACCTGCATTTCATACTGAGGGCTCCGAGAGACAGAAGTGCCAGTTTCATTGTCAATTACAAGAAGAGTCTGAGCGCATACATCGCGCTGACCGGCAGAAGAGTCGGTGAAAAAATCGAGGCCGGGATAAGCAGGATAGATACTGCCGCTTATCTTATGACATCGATTGCGTATGTTTTGCGGAATCCTGTAGTAGCGGGACTCAACTGTATCCCGCAGGACTACAGATGGAGTTCTGCGGCTGTCTATTTCAGGCGGCGGACGCAGGCCGAAATGGCAGGGTCGCGGACAATTGGCACGATGTCCTATAAAGACAAGAGGGCAACGATCAAGGGACAACACGATTTTCCGGATGACTGGATGGTTGACAATGACGGAGTGATATTGCCGGAATTCTATACGGCTGTTGCCGAGGTGGAAAATCTTTTCACGTCTGTCAGAAGATATATGTATTATCTTTCGGCGAGCCAGGAGGCCGAAGTCAACGGTACCGTGGGCGAGAAGGTGAGGCTGTGTGATTCGGATTTGAGGAAAGAGGCTGTGAAAGTCTCCCTGGACAAGTTCGGAACGGCTTCGGCCAATTTGCTCGATCATGCCCAGAGGTTTGTCATCTGCAAAATTCTGCGGAAAAAATTCGGTGCGTCGTACAAGCAGTTGGGCAGGGTGATGCACATTGACTATGAGTATCTCAAGATGATGATATGAGGATGGGTGCGTGTGGAGCGAAAATGCCGCAGTTCCTGCAAGTCCAACGGTCAAATTAATCACAGCAGTTCCTTTGACCTCCGCGGTCGATCTCCTTAATCTCCGAGAATTTCCGAGCGAATGAAAATCTGCCTGTGCGGGCTTGCGTGCCAAATCGTTGATTGCCAATAAGTTGCTTTTGGAGATTGCACAATGATCGGGGTTCGGGAGGTCGGTACCTGTGCGCTGCTTTTCGCGAAACTGGCCTTCTGCGGCCTTGCGAGGCCGATTTGCTGGTCCCTTTCGCACAGGAAGATTTGTAGCCAGGCGGCAGTTGGTGGCATTCTCGCCTCTGTGGCATTCTCGCCCCTGCTGCGGAGAAGTCCCGTAGCCCCACCCCTCGACGGAGAAGCGGCCGGTCGGCTTGAGGCCAGATTCTGAGGAGATTAACCTGTTCTGAGGTGCCGGCAGCAGCAAGTCTTCGAAAAATTTGTTACATTTACGGATGCAACATTTGCTTCCGTCAGGACGGCGGAATCTGAGATATGGACATGGAAGAATTCGACTACTCAAAGGCCCTGGAAGAACTCGAGCAGATTGCCCGGAAGGTTGAAGACCCGTCCACGGCCCTGGACGACATGGACAAGTATATCCGCCGCAGCGACGAACTGATCGGCAAGTGTCGCGAATACCTGAGAACACTAAGAACTAAAACTGATAACTTATGACTAAGACAATCTATGTGACCGATCCCTGGCTGGAACCATTCAGGGAGGCCATTGACGTGCGCCATGAGCGCATATTGGCAGACAGGAAAAAGCTGGCCGGAGACGGCCCCCTTTCGTCTGCCGTCAACAACCACATTTACTATCCGCTGCACCGTGAGGGCGACAGCTGGGTCATACGCGAATGGGCACCCAATGCCACGAGGATTTTCCTGATAGGCGAGGTGAACAACTGGAAGCGCACCGAGGCCTACTCGTTCAGTCCTGTGGGCTCGGGCAACTGGGAACTCAGGCTCCCGTCGATGTTCCTGCATCACGGCGAACTCTACAAGCTCTGGATCGAGTGGCCGGGCGGTGGCGGTGAAAGGCTGCCGGCCTACGTGACCAGGGTGGTCCAGGATCCCGACACCAAGATATTTTCCGCTCAGGTCTGGGACCCCGAACCATACGAATGGAAGTACCGCAGACCTGGAAAGCGCCCGCATCCGCTCATCTATGAGTGCCATATCGGAATGAGCTCTGAAGAGGAGAAGGTTTCGAATTTCAGCGAGTTCCGCAAGAATGTCCTGCCGCGCGTGAAGTCCCTCGGCTACAACGTGCTGCAGATAATGGCACTGCAGGAGCATCCCTACTACGGCTCTTTCGGCTACCAGGTGTCAAACTTCTTTGCCCTTAGTTCCCGTTTCGGCACTCCGGAAGAGTTCAAGGCCCTCGTGGACGAGGCACACAGGCTCGGGATCGCCGTGGTCATGGACATAGTCCACTCTCATGCCGTCGGCAACGAGACCGAGGGACTGAGCAAGCTTGACGGGCACGACGACCTGTATTTCTACAAGGGATCAGCAGGCTATCATCCCGCATGGGGAACCAGATGCTTTGACTACGGCAAGGATGAGGTCAAGTATTTCCTTCTCGCCAACTGCAAGTACTGGATGGAGGAGTACCATCTCGACGGTTTCCGCTTCGACGGAGTCACCAGCATGCTCTACTGGGACCATGGCCTGGGCAGGGATTTCGGCAGTTATGACCGTTACTTCGATGTCGGAGTGGATGAGAACGCGGTGAGCTACCTGGCGCTCGCAAACATGCTTATTCACGAAATAAACCCCAATGCGATAACGATAGCGGAAGACGTCAGCGGAATGGCGGGCCTGGCGGCCCCGTTTGAGGCAGGCGGGGTAGGCTTCGATTTCCGCATGGCGATGGGCATTGCCGACCATTGGATCAAGTGGATCAAGGAGCTCAGCGACGAGCAGTGGAGCATGGGAGGAATCTGGTGGGAACTCACTAACAAGCGCGCTGACGAGAAGACCATCTCCTACGCCGAATGCCACGACCAGGCTCTCGTTGGTGACAAGACCCTCATTTTCCGCCTGATCGACAAGGAGATGTACTGGAGCATGAACAAGGATTCGCGCAATCTGGTGATCGACAGGGGAATAGCCCTGCACAAGATGATACGTCTGGTGACTCTCGCCACCTGCGG
This sequence comes from uncultured Bacteroidales bacterium, assembly GCA_902491795.1. Classification (GTDB taxonomy): domain Bacteria; phylum Bacteroidota; class Bacteroidia; order Bacteroidales; family UBA932; genus Cryptobacteroides. The sequence goes on from CABUIX010000014.1 coordinate 4,102, forward strand.
GGGCGGATATCTGAATTTCATGGGCAACGAGTTCGGCCATCCCGAATGGATAGACTTTCCCCGCGAGGGAAACGGATGGTCCTACAAGTATGCGCGCAGGCAGTGGCATCTTGCTGACGATCCCAACCTGAGGTACGGAATGCTCAGGATCTTCGACTCTGCGATGATACATTATGTCAAGAAGGAGAAGATTCTTGATTCCGCTCCGGTGCAGCTGTATGTCGATGAATCGAGGAAAGTTTTGATATTCAGCAGGGGAAATAGTATATTTGCGTTCAATTTTAGTCCTACAACATCCTATGAGGATTTCAGATTCGCTGCCCCGAAAGGGGAATATGTCATGGCCTTCAGTTCAGATGATTCCGAATTTGACGGCTTCTCCCGTCTGCAATGCGGAGAAAGGCATTCGGCGGCTGACGGCGAACTCTCACTCTATCTTCCTTGCAGAGTCGCAATAGTCTTGAAAAAAATGATATAGTATATATTATGGCATTCTTAAAATTCAACAAGTCTGAACTTGTAAACCTGGCCTATTCGCTGAAGAGGGAAATCATCTGCGCGAACAAGACCGGTGCGTATTGCAACACGTCGATCCTGACGTGCAATACGAGGCGATATCACGGCTTGCTGGCCCTGACGCTTGACCGTTTCGGCGGTGACAGGTTCATGCTTCTGTCTTCGCTTGACGAGAGCCTCGTGGTGAACGGGAAGCAGTTCAACCTCGGTATTCATTGTTACGGGGACATCTACGAGCCCAGAGGTCACAAGTATATTGTTGACTTCGATGCCGACAGCATACCCCAGATAACCTATCAGGTTGGCGAGATGCTGCTGCGCAAGAGCCTGCTTCTCGCACACGACAGGGACCAGCTGATGATCAAGTACGAGCTTCTGAAGGCTCCTTCATCAGTGAAATTGCTGCTCAAGCCTTTTCTCGCGTTCCGCAACGTGCATGACCTGACGCATCAGAACAGCGCTGCCAACATCTACGGATCCGAAATCCAGAACGGAATGGCCTTCAGGATGTATGCCAATTTCCCTGACCTCAACCTTCAGGTCAGCGATCCGAAGGCGCGCTTCGTGAGCGAACCCTACTGGAACAACAACATTACCTATTCCGACGAGCGCCGCCGCGGCTACGACTGCGTGGAGGACCTGCTCGTCCCCGGGCGCTTCGAGCTTACGCTCAGGCCTGGCTCTTCCGTGGTTTTCTCGGCTTCGGAAAGGCAGGAGGAACCTTCGGCATTCAAGCGCGAGTTCACGGCCGGCGTAAAGGCTGTCGGTGAAATCACGAGCTACAGGGACCAGTTGCGCCGCTGTGCCGACTCTCTGATAACGGATCACAATAACCGCAAGAAGATCAATGCAGGGTATTCATGGCTGTATACCGGCCTGCTCCGCGAGACTCTGGCGTCCCTTCCCGGGCTCACCCTGCACGGGCTTGAAAGTCCCAAGCTTTTCGAGGAGATACTCGACAACCTGATCGCCGACGAGCAGGAGCGGCTCTTCCGCCGCACCACGCAGGTGGAGGCTCCTCTGATGATGGCGGATGACCTTCAGAAATACATTGCATACGGAGCTGACGAAAAGGCCGTGTGGAAGAAGTACGGCATCATAATACGCGGAATACTGGAGAGCTATCTTCCGGGTGAGCGCCGTGAGATTTCCATGCAGCCGAACGGCCTGCTTTGGGCCCAGAAGGACAACACCGCGCTGAGTTGGATGAATGCCTATGTGAACGGTCATCCGGTCACTGAGCGCGCCGGCTATCAGGTGGAGACCAACGCCCTTTGGTACAACGCCGTTTGCTTTGCAATCGAGATGGAAACCAAGTTCGGGTCCAGGAGAAGCCAGTTCCTCTCCAAGTGGACCGCGATAAGGGACCTGATCAAGGACAATTTCCAGAAGACTTTCTGGAGTGAAGAGACGGGGTGCCTGGCCGATTACGTGGACAATGCCGGACAGCATCTTGAGATAAGGCCCAATCAGCTGTGCGCAATTTCAAAAAAATATTCTGCTGTTGACGAACTTCTTGTTCCGTCGATACTCAGGGTCATCGACCGCGAACTGGTGACTTCGCGCGGAATCCGCACACTGTCTCCCCGTGACCTTAACTACAAGGGTGTTTATGAGGGCTCTCAGACAGAGAGGGATCTTGCCTATCATCAGGGAAGCGCAAGACCATTCCTTCTTGATGCCTATATCAGCATTTCGTTCCGTGTCAAGGGACCGAGTTTCCTCAAGAGGGCTGAATGGCTTGTGGAAGGCTTCTATGCCGACCTGAACAAGCATGGTGTGGGAGCATTCTCCGAACTCTATGACGGAGATCCACCTCACGAACCTCACGGAGCAATTTCTTCCGCGCTCAGCACGGCTGCGCTTCTGACTGTCGAAAATATAATGGACAAATACAGGGAGGAAAACAAATGAGAGTTCTGATGTTTGGATGGGAGTTCCCGCCGCATATCGCCGGCGGACTCGGTACTGCCTGCGAGGGAATAGTCAAGGGACTTGCCCACAACGGCGTCGAGACCATCTTCGTGATGCCTCATGCCTACGGTGACGAGGACCAGAGCTGCACTACCATCATCAATGCCAGCGATGTTGCGGTGGCCCACATCAGCGACACTGTCGAAGAGTTCGTGGACCATGTGAAGTACATCACTGTGGATTCCAATATCGTTCCGTATGTCGATCCGGACGAATATCTTGATGCTGTCGACAACCTCCGGAAGAATCATGTCCATGAGGCGACTGTCGGCTTCGGACAGAAGATAAAGTTCTCGGGCAAATACGGCGCGAATCTTCTCGAGGAGGTGTCCCGCTATGCACAGGTGGGCGCGACGATTGCCATGGAGCACAAGGATGAGATTGACCTTATCCACGCCCATGACTGGCTCACGTATCTCGCCGGTGTGGCTGCAAAGGAACTGACCGGCAAACCGCTGGTGGTCCATGTGCATGCCACGTCGTTCGACCGTGGCACGGATGACATGGTCGATTCGCGCGTCTATGCGATAGAAAAGCGCGGAATGGAAGCGGCTGACCGTGTGGTTACGGTCAGTGACCTCACGCGCAACATAGTGATCAACAAGTACGGCATTGATCCTGCCAAGGTGGTGACCGTCCACAATGCTGTTGATTTCAGCGGCAGGGACAATATCCAGGTGGAAAGGGGAGTGAAGGACAAGGTCGTCACTTTCCTTGGCCGAATCACTTTCCAGAAAGGACCGGAATATTTCATCGAGGCCGCCGCGAAGGTCCTCAAGAGGGTAAAGAACGTCCGTTTCGTCATGGCCGGAAGCGGAGACATGATGAACCGCGCGATCAGCCACGTGGCCCGTCTCGGAATCGCTGACCATTTCCACTTCACCGGCTTCCTCAGGGGGCAGGAGGTGCAGAAGATGTTCGCGCTTTCCGACGTCTACATCATGCCTTCGGTCTCCGAACCTTTCGGAATCTCGCCTCTTGAGGCCATGCGCTCCAATGTCCCGAGCATCATTTCCTATCAGTCGGGTGCCGCCGAGGTGCTGAAGTATGCCCTGAAGGTGGACTTCTGGGATGTCGATGCCCTTGCGGACGACATCTACGCCCTGCTCAAATATCCTGCGCTCTCGCATTTCGCGACCAAGCAGGGATACGACGAAGTCAACGAGCTCAAGTGGAACAACGCCACGGCGAAGCTCAAGGAAGTTTATGAATCAGTAGTGAAGTAACAATATGAAGAAGTCAATCTGCCTTTATTTTCAGGTGCATCAACCGACAAGGCTCCGTCTTTACCGTTTCTTCGACATAGGTAAGGATTCGCATTATTATGACGATTTTACCAACAGGACCATCCTCAAGAGGATAGCCGAGAAATGCTATCTTCCGATGAACGAGCTTCTCCTCAAGGCCATAAAGGACACCAAGGGGAAGTTCAAGATTGCATTTTCGATTTCGGGTTCTGCACTTGAGCAGTTCGACCGTTATGCTCCCGAGGTGACCGAGAGTTTCCGCAGGCTGGCTGAGACAGGTGCGGTGGAGTTTCTTTGCGAAACTTACAACCATACCCTGGCCTCTTTGATTTCAAAGGATGAGTTCAAGCACCAGGTGCTCAAGCACAAGGCTGCGATGGAGCAGCATTTCGGTGTCACTCCCAAGGTGTTCCGCAACACTGAGCTCATATATTCCGACAGCATAGGCTGTGATGTACTTGGTCTCGGTTTCAAGACAATGCTGACTGAAGGAGCCCGCCACATCATGGGCTGGAAGAGCCCCAACTATGTCTACAACAATGACCTTAACCCGAAGCTGAAGCTGCTTCTGCGCAACTATTCCCTCAGCGACGACATTGCTTTCCGCTTCTCCAACAAGGGATGGCAGGAATGGCCGCTGACTGTGGACAAATATCTCTCGTGGCTCAAGTCTTCCGACGGCGAAATCATCAATCTTTTCATGGACTACGAGACTTTCGGTGAGCACCAGAGCGCGGACTGCGGAATATTCGATTTCATGGCCGCTCTTCCGGAAGCAGTCATCAAGGACGGAGAGTATGAATTCGTGACTCCTTCGAGAGCTGCGACCAAGCACAAGTCCGTAGGTGACCTTTCAGTGCCTGAGCCCATCTCCTGGGCCGACGAGGAGAGGGATCTTTCCGCATGGCTTGGCAACGAACTGCAGCAGGAAGCCTTCAACAAGCTGTATTCGCTTGAGGAGAAACTTAATACGGTTGACGATGACGCCCTCTGGGCCGACTATGGACATCTCCAGGAGAGTGACCACCTGTACTACATGTGCACAAAGTTCTTCTCGGATGGAGAAATTCACAGCCGACTGAACCCGTATTCAACGCCGTATGAGGCCTTCATAAACTATATGAACGTGCTCAGCGACTTCATGATAAGAGTAGATAACGCAATAGAGGAGAAAAGCAGCAAATGAACAGAAACGATTTGGGGACACCTTCATGGAGAAGCGTGATGATCACCCGTCGCCTTCCGGAAGAGTTGTCAGGTCTCGAGGAATTGTGCCATAACTTGTGGTGGTGCTGGAATGATGAGGCAAAGGCTCTTTTCAAGAGCGTGGACAAGGACATCTGGCACAAGTCAGGCCACAATCCGATGGAGATTCTTGACAAGGTAAGCCTGAAAAGATACATGGAACTTGCCAAGGACAAGGAATTCCTTGCACGTCTGGGCAAGGTCATGGACGAGTTCAAGGCATACATGGCGAAAAAGAGTGAGAGGACCGAGCCTTCGATAGGATATTTCTGCATGGAGTATGGTCTTGACACGTCACTCAAGATTTATTCGGGCGGACTGGGAATTCTTGCGGGTGACTACCTCAAGGAGGCCAGCGACATGAATGTCAACCTTGTAGGTGTGGGCCTGTTCTACCGCTACGGATATTTCAACCAGAGACTTACACCTCAGGGCAACCAGGTGGCCGAGTATCAGGCCCAGGATTTCATCAAGACGCCCGCAGAACCCGTCCAGGACGAAAACGGTGTATGGAAGACCATCAAGGTGGCTCTCCCCGGCAGGGACATGAGCGCGAGGATCTGGAAGGTCGCTGTCGGCCGTACGGACCTGTATCTGCTGGATACGGACTATGAGGACAATATCCCCGAGGACAGGCAGGTAACCCACCAGTTGTACGGAGGAGACTGGGAGAACCGTCTCAAGCAGGAACTGCTTCTGGGACTTGGAGGAGTGCGTGCCCTGCGTGCGCTCGGACTGCATCCGACAATCTATCACTACAACGAGGGGCATGCGGCTTTTGCCGGCCTCGAGAGACTCCGTGAGTATATGCAGGAAGGGCATCTGTCGTTTGATGAGGCCATGGAGCTGATAAGGGCCTCCGGACTCTTCACGACCCATACTCCCGTGCCTGCAGGTCATGATGCCTTTGACGAGGGCCTGCTTGGGAAGTATCTCGGGTATTTCCCCCAGTCGGTCGGCATTGACTGGCGCACTATGATGAGTCTCGGAAAAGTTGATCCCGACAATCATGACGAGAAGTTCTCAATGAGTGTGCTTGCCGCCAACATGTCACAGAATGTCAACGGAGTCTCAAAGCTCCACGGCAAGGTCAGCCAGCAGATTTTCTCGAACATGTATCCCGGGTATTTGCCTGAGGAGCTCTACATCAGCTATGTGACCAACGGTGTGCATTATTCCACCTGGACGGCCCGTAACTGGAAACCTCTGCAGGCCAAGGCGTTCGGCCCCGACTTCAAGACCTCGCACTACGACAAGAAGTGCTTCGAGGGCATCTACAATGTCCCCGACAAGGAGATATGGGACACTCGCAAGCTTCTCAAGAGGGAACTCATCAAGGCAATCAGCGAGAGACTTTCAGACCCCAACCTGAGCGCTCACTATACTCCTAGCCAGATAGTGACCATCAAGGAGAATCTCCGTGACGACGTGCTCACCATCGGGTTCGCCCGCCGCTTCGCCACATACAAGAGGGCAACGCTCCTTTTCAGCGATCTCGACAGGCTTGACGCCATCGTGAACAATCCGGAGCGTCCTGTCCAGTTCATATTCGCCGGAAAGGCTCACCCTGCCGACGGCGCCGGCCAGGATCTGATAAAGCAGATCGTGGAGATCTCAAAGCAGGAAAGATTCCTCGGCAAGATAGTGTTCGTGCCCGGCTACGACATCACGCTGGCAAAGCGTCTCGTGCAGGGCGTTGACGTATGGCTCAACAATCCAACCAGGCCTCAGGAGGCTTCAGGAACGTCAGGAGAGAAGGCAGCCATGAACGGCGTCATGCATTTCTCCGTCCTTGACGGATGGTGGGTTGAGGGCTACAAGGAGGGAGCCGGATGGGCTCTGCCTCTCGAAAAGACCTACGATGATCCCAACTACCAGAACGAACTGGACGCTTCGACCATCTATGCAACCATCGAGAACGAGATTGCCGAAATCTACTATGACGTGGATCCGGGAACGGGTCTTTCGTCAAGGTGGATAAGCTACATCAAGAACACGATTGCCCAGGTGGCATGCAACTTTACCACCAACCGCATGCTTACTGATTACTTCAACCAGTACTATGCGCCCCAGGCAAAGAGGTTCAACGAGCTTCAGGCCGACAACTCCAAGATTGCCCGCGAGATTGCGCAGTGGAAGGAGACGGTAAGGGGTGAGTGGAGCAACATCAGGATAATCTCATACACGCAGCCTGATGCCTCTTATGTGCTTTCGCCGAACAATCCCCTCAAGAGTGAGGTCGTGCTCGATCTCGGGCGCCTCAAGCCGGAGGACATCGGGGTCGAGATAATCTTCAGCTCCTCTGATTCCAAGGGCATGATTCACCTGCAGAATATTGTCGAACTTCAGATGACCCATTACGAGAACGGAATCGCCACCTACAGCGCCGAGGTTCTTCCCGAGCGCTCCGGAATGTTCCAGGTAGGCCTGCGTTATTTCCCCAAGAATACAAGGCTCCCGCACAGGCAGGATTTCCCTCTCGTGAAATGGCTGTAGTAGCCACAGGCTTTTTCGACGGTGTCCATCTCGGGCACCAGAGAGTTGTAAGGACACTGGTCTCCGCCTCCCGTGAAAGGGGGACGGAGGCTGTTGTCGTTACCTTTGCAAATCATCCTCGTGCAGTTCTGCAGCAGGATGCGATGAGCCTGCGTCTGCTCTCTTCACCTGAGGAGAAGAGGGAAATGCTGTCGGCACTGGGTGTCGATCGGGTTGAGATTCTGGATTTCACGCGTGAGTTTGCAGCCATGACTGCGAAGGACTACCTGCGTGATGTTATATGCGGACAACTTGGAGGAACAGCCGTATTGATGGGTTACGACAACCGTCTCGGTTCCGACAACCTTCTTCCTGACGCAATAAGGCCAATCGCCGAAAATCTTGGGCTTGAGGTGATTGTGATACCGGCACTGATGGCCAGCGATACCCAGGCAATAAGTTCTTCCTGCATAAGAAGAGCCTTGTCGGAGGGTAACGTTGAAGCTGCCGCCGCGATGCTCGGCTACGAATATTCGCTGCGCGGGGTGGTTGTCCCGGGCAAACAATACGGAAGGGTACTCGGATTCCGTACTGCAAACATGCAGATGTATGATCCTCTGAAACTCGTTCCTGCGCGTGGAGTTTACCTTACGGAGGTCACCGCCCTTGGCCGCAAATACTATGGCATGACGAATGTCGGCCCCATAGTCGAGACTCATATATTTGATTTCAGCGAAGACATCTACGGGCTTGACCTGCGCATAAAATTCAAAAAGCGCCTTCGTGATGAAAGGCGCTTCAATTCAGGGGATGAGCTCAAGGCCCAGTTGTCTATTGACGAAGGAGTCTGCCGAGAGCTTGTCTCAGGCCTTCCCCGCCTTTGATCTGTGTTGTGCTTATCTCTCCGTCGACAATCAGCATTGATGTCGGCGTGGAGGTTACATTGTAAAGGGCGGCGTTGCCGCTTGTGCCTCCGCGTCCGTCATTGACGTTTATCCAGGGGAGCTTCTGTGCCTTTACCACTGAACCCCATTCAGCCTTGTCGGTTGACAGGCAGACCGCATAGATTTCGAAACCGCGGTCGTGATACTCATTGTATATCGGCAGCAGGGTGTCGATGTTGAGCATTTTCTGGGCTGCGTCGCCGGCGTCCCAGAAGTGCAGGAGTATCACCTTGTCGTCCAGTGAACTCAGGGCCTTTTCCTGTCCGTTGATGTCCGGCATCACGATGTCGGGGAATGAAGCCTCATCGGCCGTGCGTATCTTGTTCTCTATCTCAAGCAGGTTCATTCTCCTGTCCGCTTCCTTCTCTAGTGCGAGCACGTATCTTGATTCCGGGTACACGGTTTTCAGGGAGTCAGCCGCGTTCCTGAAGAACAGGGCGTCGGTGCTCTGGTTGAATATCGGGCTCACGTCGCTCAGCCTTTCGTAGAGGACAGGCACGACTGTGAGTGAGTAGGGGTTCTGCAGGACGTATTCCACGCAGGCACGGTAGTGGTCAATGTAGATTTTGGCCATCTGCGGAGCCTCAGTGGCGGAATATATGTCGTTGAGGAATTTTGAGTAGGCCTTGTCGACTTCCGCCAGCTTTACGGAGCCTTCGGACCCGGTGACGCTGTAGTTCCCGAGAGTGTCGGCGGTTACCTTGGCCTTCTCACCGGTCTCGAGAAGCAGCCCGGCAATCCTGGTGTCGCCGTGGAAGAGGTACACGAATTCAGGCTGGCCCTTCTTGACGTCGACCTTGTATCTGAAACTTCCGTCCGATGCGGTCCTGATCGTGTCGAGGACCGAGTACACGTTGATGTCAAGTTGCTTGACTATCAGCTGGCTGTCGGGAGCGTCTGCAACGGTCCCGCTTATTTCGGCTTTTTGCGCGCAGGCGGACACTGCCGCTGCGGCAACCAGCATCGCAATGGTTCTGTATGCTTTCATCGTCCGGCCTTTTCAAATTCTGCCCGAATGGCGGCAGCGATGCGTTCCATCTCTTCTTTTGATATTTCAGGGCGCTGCTTGCGGAAATCCAGGTCCCCTTCTGTCTGGAGAGGGACAAGATGGATGTGGGTGTGCGGGACTTCCATCCCGAGCACCGCCACTCCGACACGCTTGCAGGGAACGGCTGCCTTGATGGCGATTGCAACCTTGCGGGCGAAATCCCACAGGCCCCTGTAGGTGTTCTCGTCGAGGTGGAATATGTAGTCATCCTCCACGTTCTTCGGAATCACGAGCGTGTGCCCTGCGGCAAGCGGGCTGATGTCAAGGAAAGCGTAGTAATTGTCGTCCTCGGCTACCTTCCACGAAGGTATCTCGCCTTTGGCAATTTTGGTGAAGAGTGTCGCCATTACAGAGAGATGTCAAGAATTTCAAACCTGATGATTCCGGAGGGAGCCTTTGCTTCCACGGTTTCTCCCTTTCCGTGGCCGAGCAGGGCCTTGGCGATGGGAGTTGTGGCTGCGAGCTTGCCTTTTGAGAAATCGGCTTCGCTTTCGCCGACTATGGTGAACTCCATGGCCCTGCCGTTGTTGAGGTTCTTGACCTTCACCTTGTTGAGCATCTGCACTTTGTCGGTGCTGAGCTGTGAACTGTCGAGAACCTTAGCATTTGCAACCATGTTCTGAAGATTTGCTATTTTCAGTTCGAGCAGTCCCTGGGCTTCGCGGGCTGACTCGTATTCTGCGTTTTCGGAGAGGTCTCCTTTCTCGCGGGCTTCGGCTATCGCAGCGGAGATCACCGGCCTCTGGGCGAGGGCTTCCGCAAGCTCTTTCTTGAGCTTGTCAAGCCCTTCCTGACTCATATAATGAACTTCTGCCATTTTGTTTGGTTATAATGATAAATCAAAAAGGAGTCCTGCCTGTTTGGCAGAACCCTCATGTCATTGCAAAGATACAAAATCTTTGGATTACTCGTCAAATTTTGGCTTGAGTATTTCCGAATAAATTATAAGTTTCTGCTTCTCAGTGTATTCCTTCTTCTTCCCGGATTGGGAGTCTTCCGCCTTGCTCCGGGTGGACCTGGCCGAATTCATGAACGCCGCTGCGGCTGCCTTGGCGTCGGCGGTTTCGGGGCGGACATGCGCACCGGGCCTGTTCCCTTGTGCGTCAGCCTGCTTCCGGCCTGTCGCCTGCGGTTCCGGGGCAGGGATGCTGTCCGGCCCGGGAGCTGCCGGCCTGTCTTCGGGCCATACGATGCGCCTGGACTTCACTTTCGGCACGTTCTTCTTTTTCTTGTCCAGCAGCACCGACACCAGCGGCAGGGCGAAAACCAGAATGACTACGAGTATCTCCATGGCTGTCAGAATATTTTCTTTTTGCTTACTGTAGCCTGGAACTGCTTGAGGTAGAATGGCTCGAAGTATGCCGTGTCCACGAAGTTCCCTGCTGCGAGTTCACGCTCGGCAGGCTTGAGCATGGCTTGAGCCTTGGGGCAGGTCTGCACGAAATGCGCATTTGGAGACTGGATGACTTTCGAGCATTTTTCGGCCGCGTCCCCTATGAAGAGCACGGGGCCGTCGGCCAGCCTGTCGGCAAAGCTTCCGGAATCAATCACGAGCGGTGCGGTTTCGGTCTCCTTGCGCAGTCCGTCTGCCGAGAAAACTGTCGTATACACTTCCATCCTCCTGGCGTCGACGAGGGGGATGATCCAGCGGCAGCCTTCAGGAAGCAGCCCTTCATCCAGGGCCTGCCACGCAAGGATCTCGAGGGTCCCGACAGCGAGCAGCGGCTTTCCGGACGCAAAGCAGAGTCCCTTGGCGGTCGACGAACCGACGCGCAGGCCGGTATAGGATCCAGGGCCGGCGCTCACGCACACAGCATCGCAGTCATTCATGCCGAGTCCGCGGGCGTCAAGCATTTCCTTCACGAACGGGGCGGTCATTGCCGCATGTGCGCGCGGCTCGGTGCTCTCCCTGCTTTCGGCAATATGCCCGTCGATTGCAAGGGCTGTGGAGCAGAGGGATGTCGATGTCTCTATAAGAATTATCTTGCTCATTGTCTATTCACTTATTCCGGCGACAAGCCCCTTCAGGTAGGGGAACACGGTTTCTGTAAGGTCCCTCAGCATCACGTAGACTTTGGAGTCGTCAAGCGATGCGCTGCCCACGAGCTGCAGGGACGAATTCAGACCTTCGAAAACCATGATCAGCAGTCCCAGGATGATGCCGACCTTGATGATGCCGAACAGCACTCCGAGAATGCCGTTGAACCATCCGAGCGACAGCGCGTGAAGCAGCCGTGTCAGGGCATTGCCGAGCAGGTTCAGTATTATTGAAATAACTATGATCACGAGCACGAAGGCTATGACCTTCAGAACGGTCTGGTCGATCGTCAGGTACTGCGAGAGCCAGCTGCATATTCCCGAAGAGAAATGAAAGGCGGCCCAGGCACCGAGTATTATTGCCACAACCTGCACTGCCTGGCTAACGAAGCCCTTTGAGATGCCGGACACGATGGCGGGCACAAAGCAGAGCAGGAGAATAATGTCGAGTATGGTCATTTCGATTTTTGGTTAAGTTGGCGGAAATAGTTAACTTCGCAGCCTATATATAGGCGCAAAATTAGCAAAAAATATGACATTTAAAGAGTATGGCGGACTGGATCTCGTGGCTGTGGCCGACGAGGTGCTTCAGGACTGGAAAAGGGACGGGGCGTTTGAGAAATCCCTCAAACTCAGGGAAGGTGCGCCCGAGTTCATTTTCTTCGAGGGCCCTCCTTCCGCCAACGGCATGCCGGGAATACACCATGTGATGGCGCGTTCCATCAAGGACGCGGTGTGCCGCTACAAGACGCAGACCGGCTTCAGGGTGCGTCGCCGCGCCGGCTGGGACACTCACGGACTGCCGGTGGAACTTGGCGTCGAGAAGAAGCTCGGGATCACCAAGGAGGACATAGGCAAGAAGATAAGCGTCGAGGAATACAACAGGACCTGCCGCGAAGAGGTCATGAAATATACAGCCGAGTGGCGTACCCTTACGGAGCGCATAGGCTACTGGGTGGACCTGGACGATCCGTACATCACCTACGACAACCGCTACATCGAGACGCTGTGGTGGCTGCTCAAGGACATCTACGGGAAGGGCCTGCTCTACAAGGGCAAGTCCATCCAGCCGTATTCACCTGCGGCGGGAACCGGGCTCAGCAGCCATGAGCTCAACCAGCCCGGCTGCTACCGCGACGTCAAGGACACGACCTGCACGGTGCAGTTCAAGGTGCTTGGAGAGGACAATCTCTATTTCCTCGCATGGACGACAACCCCATGGACTCTTCCTTCCAATACGGCTCTCTGCGTAGGGCCCAACATTGACTACGTGAGGGTGAAATCCTCGAATCCGTATACCGGAGAACCGGCGACTTACATTGTCGCCAGGGATCTGGTCCCGACCCTTTTCAATGACAAGATTCCCTATGAGGTGACAGGGGGCTGCAAGGGCTCCGATCTCGTGGGCATGCGATATGAGCAGCTGATTCCGTGGTTCCGCCCTGACGAAGGGGCTTTCCGCGTTATTGCCGGGGACTATGTGTCCACTGACGAGGGTACGGGAATCGTGCACATTGCACCGACTTTCGGTGCAGACGATGCCAGGGTCGCGAAGGCCGCGGGCGTTCCGGCGCTGACCGTGCTTGACAGGGACGGCAATCCACAGGCCCAGGTGGACCTCAAGGGACGCTTTTTCCGTCTGGAGGACCTTGATCCGGATTACGTGAAGGAGCGCGTATCCGACGACTACCGCGAGTGGGCCGGGAGGTATGTGAAGAACGCATACGACGACACTCTTCCCGCAGACGCCCCGACGCTCGACGTCGACATCTGCGTGATGCTCAAGAAACAGGGCAAGGCCTTCAGGATCGAGAAACACGTGCACTCCTACCCGCACTGCTGGAGAACCGACAAGCCGGTGCTCTACTACCCGCTGAACAGCTGGTTCATCAGGACAACCGCCGTGCGCGAGAAGATGATGGAGCTGAATTCGCACATCGTCTGGAAGCCCGAATCCACCGGTACCGGACGTTTCGGGAAGTGGCTGGAGAATATCCAGGACTGGAACCTGAGCCGCAGCCGCTACTGGGGTACTCCGCTGCCGATTTGGCGCACCGAAGACGGCAAGGAGGAAATCTGCATCGGCTCGGTTGCTGAGCTGTATGCCGAGATCGACAAGGCTGTGGCCGCCGGAATCATGAAGACGAATCCTCTCAGGGATGCCGGCTTTGATCCCGCCGACATGAGCAAGGAGAACTACGACAGGATTGACCTGCACCGCCCTTATGTCGACAACATATTCCTGCTCAGCCCTTCCGGGAAGAAGATGACCCGCGAGACGGACCTGATTGACGTCTGGTTCGATTCGGGAGCCATGCCGTATGCCCAGACGGGACTGCGCGGCAAGGATACTTCCGATTTCGGAAGCACCGCGGATTTCATTGCGGAAGGTGTCGACCAGACGCGCGGCTGGTTCTATACCCTGCACGCGATACATACGATGGTGAGCGGCACCCCCGCCTACAGGCGCGTGATCTCCAACGGTCTCGTGCTCGACAAGAAGGGTGAGAAGATGAGCAAGCGCCTCGGCAATGCGGTGGATCCTTTCAAGGCCCTCGACAGCTATGGCCCCGACGCGCTCCGCTGGTACATGCTCACCAATGCCCAGCCTTGGGATAACCTGAAGTTCGACGAGGCCGGGGTAGAGGAAGTACGCCGCAAGTTCTTCGGAACGCTGTACAATTCGTATTCAGTATTTGCGCTGTATGCCAACATCGACAAGTTCGATCCGGCGGCTCCCGCTGTTCCGTCGGCTGAGCGTCCGATGTTCGACCGCTGGATAATCAGCCGCCTCAATACTTTGGTGGCTTTGGTGCGCGCAGCCTATGACGACTACGACATCACGACTGCAGGCCGTCTGGTCCAGGATTTCGTGTGCGACGACCTGAGCAACTGGTACATCCGCCTCAACAAGAAGCGCCTTTGGGGAAGTGGTCTCGGCGAGGACAAGCTTTCGGCCTACCAGACGTTGTATGAGGCTCTCAGGACGGTAGCGCTGCTCGCCGCGCCGATTGCTCCTTTCTTCATGGACAGGCTGTGGCACGACCTGGTGCCCGGAGCGGATTCAGTGCACTATGAGATGATGCCTTCGGCCGACTCTTCCATGATCGACAAGGATCTTGAGGAGAGCATGTCGTTCGCCCAGAAGGCTTCTTCGATGGTTCTTGCGCTGCGCAAGAAGGTGGGCATCAATGTCCGCAAGCCTCTCGCCAAGGTTCTGGTGCCTGTGCTTGACGACAACGTGAAGTCGCATATCATGAAGGTGCGCGACATATTCCTTACGGAGGTGAATGTCAAGGACATCGAGTTCCTGCATGACACCACCGGAATCATCACCAAGAAGATCAAGCCGAACTTCAAGACCCTCGGCAAGATCTACGGCAAGCGCATGAAGGAGATTGCCGCTGCCTTTGCGGAACTTTCGCAGGAGCAGATTGCTGCGGTCGAAAAGGCCGAAGGGGACTATGTTCTTGCCCTGCCCGGCGGTGATGTGGTTCTCCGCAAGGGAGACTATGAGATCAATTCCGAAGACATGCCGGGCTGGCTCGTGGCATCCGAAGGATCACTTACGCTGGCTCTTGACATCGTGCAGACGCCTGAACTGAAGCGCGAGGGTACTGCCCGAGAACTGATACATCCCATCCAGAACCTGCGCAAGGAAAGCGGGTTCGAAGTAACGGACCGAATCAATACCGTAATATATGCTGACGGGGAGAATTATGATGAGATCGAGGCTTCACTCGGTGAATATGCCGACTATGTGGCCGGACAGACCCTGTCGCTTTCTCTCGAGCTCAGGAAACTGGCCGATGCTCCGGCAGACGCAGCTGAGGTTGAGTGGGGCGACTCCACCGTCAGAATAGCAATTTCCAAAAATTAATCACACTTAAACTTTAATGAATTATGGCAGAAGAAACCAACAAGAATGTGGCACCGGCCGAGAAGACTCGCTATTCCGATGCTGAACTCGCCGAATTCAAGGCAATCATTGAAGACAAACTCGCCAAGGCCAAGGCTGAGTACAATACACTTCGTGAGGTCATCATCCACAACGGTACCAACGACATAGAGGATACTTCTCCTTCTTTCAAGACTGTTGAGGACGATGGCGCCAACCAGCTGTCGAAGGAGGAGGCAAGCCAGATGGCACAGCGCCAGTACAAGTTCATCCAGAATCTTGAGGCTGCACTGGTGCGCATAGAGAACAAGACCTACGGCATCTGCCGTGCAACCGGCAAGCTGATTCCCAAGGAGAGGCTCAAGAGAGTGCCTCATGCCACCCTGACCGTCGAGGCCAAGGAGATGATGGCCAAGACCGGCAAGAAATAGCCTATGAAGGTCTCCAAGGGGACCTGGCTGATTCTGCTGGGGGTTGGTCTAGTAGTCGTTGACCAGGTCATCAAGGTCCTGGTCAAGACAAACATGGAACTCGGGGAACAGATTCCCGTGATAGGGGAGTGGTTCCGGCTGTGCTTTGTCGAGAACGAAGGCATGGCCTTCGGCCTGTCGTTCGGCGGCGGGTTGGGCAAGTTGCTTCTCACGCTCTTCCGCATAGTCCTGAGCGGCTTTCTGATATGGTGGATCTCTTCTCTTCTGCGTAAGGGAAAGACCCCCGTCGGAGTCCTTGTGGGTCTGACCATGATTACCGCCGGGGCCATAGGCAATGTCATTGACTGCCTGTTCTACGGACTGATATGGGACTATGCCCCGTTCATGTTCGGAAAGGTCGTGGACATGTTCTATTTCCCCATCATACGTGACGGAGCAAGGGTGATATTCTTCAGCCCCGTGTTCAATTTTGCGGACTCCTGCGTTACCGTCGGAGCGTTCTACCTGCTGCTGTTCCAGTGGAAGTATTTCTCCGGCCCGGACACGAAGGAGAAAGCCGCAGAAGTGACGGAATGACCGGGGTGAACTGATGCCTGGAAATTTTCTTGTCAAGAATTTCCGAAAAATTTGGAATATCCGGGGACTTTGCATAAATTTGCAATCCCTTACGGGAAGGAGGGTTGGCCGAGTGGTTGATGGCGGCAGTCTTGAAAACTGTTGACCTTAACGGGTTCGGGGGTTCGAATCCCTCACCCTCCGCAAAGCGGATGCGAATAAAGCATCCGCTTTTTGCGTTTTTGGCGTTGCCAAAACAGCGGAGAGTCCGGAAGGGGCGTCATAAGCTTGCTTATGGAAGCCACTGAACGGGGCTCTCCGCGGATGGCACGAAGTGCCGCAAAAAGCGGTGTGGCATTATGTTTTGCCGCTTTGCAGGGCCCCTCCGGCGAGGAGGGAGGGAAGAGGCGCGCGAAGCGCGGCTAATCCTCACCCCCTCCCGTTTTTGGATTGCTATATTCGAAGGTTGTAAATCTTACATTGCAACCTGTAGATTTGTAGTCTTCTATTCGATTATCATACCATTGGTATGGTGATCTGTGAATCGGAATTTTGTTATCACAAAGTACTTTTTGATTTAGTTGGACATGGCGACGTCGTTTGTACCTTCAATCGGTTTGAGAATGAATGTAAGTTCGTCTTCGTCGATCTTATACAATTTGAAGAGATTCTTAAGGATCGCAATTTTGTTATAAGTGTTACTCTTGCTGTTGCAGAAATAGAGGTCGTCCGCTAATTTATGGAAGTCCGGATCGTCTGTCTCTGTAACAAACCAAACATTGTCAGACTTCGCGACATCATAAAGAATAGCCGGCTCCAGTTCAAACAATGTATTTACAACTTTCCAAAGGAGGTCCGCCCAACTCTGTACTGGAATCTTGTCTCCAAAGAATTCATAGTATTGAATTTGCCTTCCGGTTTGTGCGTTGGTGTCATCGGCCAAGGAAGATGTGTCGCCTTCATTTACAGGAGGCGCAAAAGATGTCTTAGGATAAGGCCATATTCTCAATGCCATTTCGGATAATTTGGCGTTCCTGGCGTTGAGCTCATCTTCTGTCCATTTATCAAAGGTTGCAATATATTGGTTGAGTCTTAAACCACTTTTGCTGAAGCCGTCATCCATATATTTCTTGTCGTGGAACGACCTGTTGCTGTATTTGGAATTATACCCTGTTAATGTTAGATTGGCAATGCAATGTTGCCATTTCTCATGAACCTCCTCCCAATTTGATCCCAGGGCTTCTTTCCATTCTGTGTTTAGGGTTTGGGGCATAATATGCTCTATGGTAAGTATGCCTTTAGCTATGTTTGCTGAAATGTCTGTCTTCTCTTTACTGCTTCCGTTTTCTAGCCTATCGAAGATATAGTCCTTATTCTTCCCCTTCATTGAATAGATATTCCTGGTCGTGAATCCAGTAATGAATTCGGCGTCTTTAGGGAAGGCTCCAGAGGCTTTTCTGCTTTCCAGGCTGAAGATCATTATTTCGGAGTAGGAATTTTCTGGAGTTTTATTCTTAATAACAGAATTGTGAAGGGTTGCAAATATCTTGTTAAGGGCATTTGTCGGTAAACCGCACATGAGCCTGCGGAAAATGAAAGTCTCTATGCAGGAAAAAACCTTGAGTATCTGTTCATCTCCAATCTCTTCTTCCTTCGCGTAGACCAAAAACGCCATAAGAAATGGGTATGCAACGGTTATGTCCAACTTTTCAAGTCTTTTGGCCACTTCATTGATGTCGGCATTGCCTAGGTTGAATGTCGTGATCTTTTCGTATGCTTCGGCATAAACAAGCATGTCCTTCAGGATGTCCTCAATGTTATTGATCCCTTTTGCGTAATTCTTAAATGCCGGATAAATGCCGCTTAAGGTAGGGATCTGGGATGTTTTGATGGTAAGGTAATTTCTTACGAAACCATCAAGCTCTTTTCGGCAATGTCTTTCTATCTTGTTCCAATATGTGTCGTAATAATTCTCCTGGATGTCAGGAGGCAAATTCATAAGAACGAAGTTCCTAATCTTGTCTGATTCTGTAAGGTCAAGCCCTGTGGAGTTGAGGCTCTCAAAGATCAGCTGAGGATCATCGCCATGGCTGAGCTCAAGTTCGATGTCAATAATCTCAAGACTGTCAATCGCTCTATATAGTTCATCCACTGTCAAATCTCGATCTTTAGTGATTTTGTCATAAAAGAACCGATAATTGATAGTTACCTTGGAGCTGGACAAATATTCATCCTCGTTCTTGTATATCAGTCTGTCAAATGCCTCGCAATCATCTCTGAATGGCTTAAGCCTGACTTTCCTCTCTCCCTTCTGGTATTTGTCTACAATGAATTCATTCATGATTCTGTCGCAGAGACTGGAATCCTGAGGAACACATATCTCTTTTTTCATGGCATTAACCATGGCAATCAGAATGAGAGATACGGTCGTTATTCTTTGCTGTCCATCGATAATGACTATTTCGTTGCGGCTGTAGTTGTATGACACAACGCTACCAAAGAAATGCGTTTCTTTATTGTGCTTTACAACGTTTACTAGGTCATTGTACAATTGGATGCAGTTCTCAGACTTCCAATCATAGTTTCTTTGATATACGGGGATAACAAATCTTTTATCTGCACCCTCTAAGAATTGAACGAGTCTTCTAGGTTGGCCTTTCATGATGTATAATTTGTTTTTTTGTCTATCTATAGGGTATCAATAACGTAGCTTAACAGGGGCTCTTTGAGTTTTATTGCACCCTGAGGGGCACCTCTCAGGCCATGCTCATATAAATCTACAAGAGTAAGCAGATCAGTCTCATTTTCAGCTATCGGCTTCAATCTGATAAAACGGTTGTTGTTCAGACTTACATCAAAGGCAGAAGGATCAATCCAGTATCTGCGATCTGCAACAGATTTATCTGCAGTGAGATTGATGTCAGTAACTTTCATCTTATATATGATTCTGCTTTCAGGACGAGAGCTGTATATGTAAACGATATCTCCAACTTCGAAATTATAATATTGTCTCCAATCGATTAATTTCAAATCATGCAGGGCTTCCCGTATGTTATATATTTTGGGGTTGGCAGGAATTATCCAATAAGTCATATATCGTGGTTTTAAGTACAGCTATAATTGAGGATAGTCTTGTCGTCTTAATATTATTTTGACGCCATTTTTATATATCGCCATCTGTAGAATGGCCTAAAATGCCAACGAACTGCAGGGGAAGTTCTTTTTGGATCCAGATAAATTCTTCTTTATCCAGGTACTTCCGCAGCGGGTTATTACTTATGTATTTGTGCATAATGATCTTTCTCCTTTTATTACGTTATTGGTTCTCTACGAATCATATAAAAGATATGCAGGACAATCAAGTTGATAAACATCCATGCCTATTTTAGGCTCTATTTCAGAGATATATTCCCGTTGACTACGATTCTTGCATTATATGTTTGGTTGACTATCGTAAAGTTTAGAGTAAATACTTTTCATCACTTCAAAATAACTTAAGCCATGAACATCATTTTCCCATAAGCCGGCCGGTTCTGTTTTATGGTCTGAAGAAAGTAGGAACCATTTAAAATTAAGGACGAAATTATAGATATTCTCACAGTCAACGGTTTTATCTGTCTTCCTGATATGATCTAAACAGCCCAAATCGTCACTTACCAGAGTTTCTAATTCTTGTAGAGATCCAACTTCCTGATATTCGAATATAAGCTCCCACCTATTGAATTTTATTTCATATAATTTAGCTTCCCTAATTTTATTCATATTTGGAGTAAGATTATTGTGTTAAGTACAAGCGGTTTTGACTGAATTTAAAGCAGGTATATCATATTACCATGCTATAAACTTGAACTCCTCGGCATAGTATCCCATTTGCTTATATGCCAAGTCATAAATTCTCTTCCCGGCAGAATTGTGATGTGTTGATATTGCATTGAGCAGCCAGAGTTCAAACACGAAACTATTTATGAATTCGACGTCTACAGCATATCCGGTTACCATCCTGGCCCCGGACTCTTTCTTGAATTCCTTCAGCTCTTCCTCTTTCATTGCAAGTGTGCTGCAACTTCCGAAGTGCACATTCTTACCTGTGAAAATATTTCTATGCTCCCGAGCGAAATCTATTATATTGAGCTTTGATTTATCAGCAAAGGCTATGTTCGCATTTTCACCATGAAAGCATAGATATACCAAGTCATGTGCCTTATATGATTCGTAAGAAAGGTGTTCGATGTAGAAATTGAAATCCTGTTCTGTCGCCACTGCCCTGTGAATAAATGGTATGCCAGCCGAGTTCTCAAGGAATTCGAGCAAAGATAAAGCCGAAGGCTTGAATTTAAGGTCGTGGACTGTTTGATTCCACTCTGTTTCAAGACAGAAAATTTTTCCCATACTTATATTAAGTGTGTAACGTTGATTTTTTGTACTTGTTGCCAAGGCCAAGAGCAAATGCCATCTGATCTTTAATAATTAGCTCGTCTTTCTGTTAGCCAGCGATTGCAGAACGGACCTCCTGCAGCTCATTTCCGCTAACACCGAACAGCTCCTTGATGACCTTGTCGTCGATGGTTTGCTGCTTCATGATTAATGGATATTGTGTATTGGCATAGAAATCAAATACTTACTCTTGAAGCTGCTCATATTCTGCGTCGCCAGAATGATTGACAATCCTTTGTTTCGGCCGACAGCAATCAGGTTACTAAGTGGTTTCTTGCTTTCAATAATCAAAGTTAGCAAGAAAAACGTTCCACTACCATGCTAGATTGAGAATCTTTCTGCCGTTATGCACACCAATATCGAAGACTATCAGTGGAGTGATAAGACTTTAAAGATAACATACAGCAGGCGAATAATACATAACCTGGGAGAATGAGTTATGAGGAGACGAAAGATCACACAGGAGCAGATATGCAGACGGTAACAGATCCTCAACGGTATCGTGTCACAAGAGCAGTCCTCAAAGGCTGCCCGGAAGATGCTCTCCGTTGACGGATTCAGGAAGAGCAAACTGCATGTGTGGGGCCGAAGTGCTACTACTGCTTTATCGCGGTGAAGTATCCGGTACTTCTGAACGGGTAGAGCACGCCGTTGGATGCGAGTTCTCCTGTCATGTTGACTGTGAATGTCAAGACGTTGCCGGACAATGTCCCCGGGCTGTAGCTGATCGTCAGATGCCCTGCGGAGTCATAGGATGATTCTCCTTCGAAATACACGTTTGATCCGACCACCTCGCCTTCGGTGGAGAGAAATCCGCTGACCTTCACTCTGTTTGCAGACAGCTTGGTGATGAAAAGAGTTCCATTGTCGTTGATAGTTCCCGAGTCGTATCCCCAAACGACGTTTTCAATGACGCTTGCGGAGTAGATGCCAACAAAGGCATCGGCTGAATCTGGAGACATCTTACTACAGGAGGCTACGAGCAATATTGCCTGGATGATTGAAAGTGCTGTCAGAATCTGTCGCATGAAATGGTGATTTTTCTTGGTTGGCTGATACAAAGTTAGTGAAATAACGATACGCCATATTTTAATGGTAAGAATCTTTCCGTTAAAATCTTTCTTCACCGGTTAAGTTTGCGTTTGTTGCGGCTGTGGATCTACAGAACAAGGACAGCCTGGACACCCTCTACAAGATAAGGATCCGGGAGGGACGGTGCGCTGCATCACAGTCCAGCAGGATGCTTATCGTGGCAGTGCCGTGAAGATCTTCACTCGGCACTATATTTCAGTGGAGAGAAACCTCGAATTGATGTCACGCAGGGACCTGCGTGTCCTGGTGGAGGATCCCCGGAGTTGGGAGGGTCGCATTGAACGCGAATTCTGCGCAGGACATCAGCCTCCTAAGGTTCATCAACCCACCATTCTCGATCGAATACATCTATATATTCACTCCTTCCGAAGGCTGGCTGTACCTGAGTTGTCACGAGTAGGCATAAATTTTATGTTTGATATTAGATTTTTTAAATTTGAACAAAATTAAATATAAGGACAATGACAATCGAATTACCTAAATTAATGCGTGATGATTCTACGGCAGACGGACCTGGCGAGGCGGTAATGGATTATGTTATTTCATGGTGTGTAAGATGGGCGCAGAAGGATTTGTCATGTGTAAAACCGATACTTCACAGTCAGTGCAAGAAGTTGCTATGTAAACTTCTAGATATTGCTGATGATGTAAATGCCATATTTCATGAGGTTCGCGTTTGGAAGCAATGTGAGCAGATAGATTTATGGATTGAGGTTAGTTTAGTCTATAACGGTAACCATGAAAGTCATGCGATTCTAGTTGAAGACAAATATTATTCTAATATTCATGGTAATCAGCTTGAGAAATACAAAAATAAATTCGATGAATATTATAACGTTAACCAACTAGGCTATCATCGTCACTATGTAGTCGTTACTTGTGTTGAGCGCGAGGATCCTAATTCAATAATTTTTATGGATGCGTTGGAAAATACGGGTATAGAATTATGGATTATTATGAATTCCGAGGAGATTGTGTAGAGGAAACAGAGAGCGATATTTATAATGAATTTTGGCTTAATTGGTAGAATTTTGTAGTCAAAAGAAAAAAGCGAGGTCGTACAGCAGAATGTACGACCTCTTTTTATTCTCTTTATAGTGTTGGTAATGAGCATTAAGTCAGTACCGGCACTTTATGTGTACAAAGGTATAAATTTATTTTTACTTCACAAAGTATTTTTTAGTCCTGCAATGTTCTGCAGAATTTGTGCTACTTGAGGGTATTTGGAGTATTCGGAAATGATATCATTGATCTCCTTTTTCCATTCATTGTACCTGTTAGCTGAAACTTGTCTCAGCATATACAGGACGACATGTAAGGCTCCGTTGAGATTCTGATTCTGGCCTATGCCTTTAAACATGGCAGGTCCTTTTCTGATGGATTTCTCGGGAGTAAAATCATACAGAACGTTGCTATGAGCGCAGGAATTGCGGATGTCCTTGACGAGCCACATGTAATTAATGAAAGTTCCTATATATCTTATGTTAAATTCTGCCGCAATTTTCTGCTTGATGTCTTCATCCTTTATTGAATTAAATAGGTGCAGGACCTCGCCTAATGTCATAAATTCCATTGTCTTCCATGCCGGTGCAAATATATCGTTGATGTGATGGCGATGATGCATGGCTATTACCGGGTAATGGGCAGACAGATCATTGTATACTTTGTCTTTGAATTCTCTTGCTTGCTTCGATGACACGACAGATGGATCAGCGAACCAAGTCGGCTTGCTCTTGTTGGCGTTCGACACCAAGTAGATTACTTTGGTTCTGAAAGCAATTTCTATTCTGCTGATGGCCTTGAGAAGAACGCTTCTTAGTTTGAAATCAAAATAATATAATTTCACGGCATCGTCAAAGTTGGCAGATGCCTTGAATTTGTGGTCTCTGTTGTTTTTTTCTGGATATGATAGTTCAAATGGGAACCAATAGAACCCAAGCCTGAAATAACCGACATCAAATAGAACTTCCTTTGCTTTTTCGACATCGTTTATTGTCATACCCCTACTCCGCAGCAGATCGATCTGTTCATCTATTGTGATAGCGACTCTTCCCATTTCACTAAAAAGCTTATTTGGCCAAAGTTAGCATATTTACATGAACGGAAGTGTTCTTTATTGCTGGATATCACTAACCTGTTAGGGATGAATGAACAAATTTTCCCGAATTCGGGATGGCATATGTTTGCTTGTGCCCATGACAGGTCTCCTTTAATGGACCTGCATTCCTGTGAAGCCGCAGCCCTGGAGGTGAAGCGATGGACAGCCACCACGCACCTGTCATTCGGCCTTGAAGACCAGGGGAATTGCAAAAGTTATTTCCATGGGATGTCCGTTCTCGTAATATGGATCCTGCTGCGGCATCGCCGCAAGGGTCTTCAGAGCTGAATCCGCAAGCAGGGCATTGTCAGAAAATCCGGGAGCATCCATTGTCTTGAGGTCCCGCAGGCGTCCGAGGCTGTCCAGAAGGCCGCAGACATACACTTTGCCTTCAATCTTCTTCTTGCGGGCCTCTTCGGGATACTTGATATTTTCTGAAATCCATCTCATCATGTCATTGTGTGTTCCGTACCGGAACAGGGAACTTACCATCACATAGTTCTGCCCTTCCTTGTAGGGAATCTGCCTTTTGCTGGACGTGTCAAATCTGCTGTATATCGTCTCATATGCCTTTTCATATGGCATTATGCGAACATTCAGGCTCATGGGCGTGCTTATCCTGACGCCTTCAGAGACCGCCGGATTCCATGCCGGCGCATCTTCGAGCAGTGAAATCAGGTATTTCTGCACATTCGAATAACCTGAGGTGTCCGTGCTGTCGGTATGCTTGATGCGTATGCCGCTCATGTCGCCGCTTTCGTCAATCGTGAACGAAAGGTCGAAATCCGACTGGCGCTCTCCCGAGGCATCGTAGAAGTCTTCTTCTGAAAATGGATGCTCGAGAATCTTGTCCGACAGCCACTTGCCGAAAGTGCTGCCGGATGAAAATGTTACGCAAGTGTCTCGCAGAATTTCCGCAGATGCTTCCGGCTGCGATTTGCCGCGGACCTGCCCGCAGGCTATCAGTGAACTGGCGGCTGCGATTGCCAGGATTGATTTTGTCGCTTTTCTCATATCTTTGTGTTTTTGGATTTGATCCTGGATTTTATTGCCCTGACACTTGCGGCGGAGGTCCCAAGCAACAGAGCGATGCGGTTCGAGTCGTAGCCTTCTTTCGTCAGGACTGACACCAGTTTTTCCGTGGGGCTGAGGGCATCGTTTCTCGCGATGTCGGGATAATCCGCCGCGAACTGCTCGTCGTTTACGATGACGGCATGTTTGTCGTGCTGCTGTTTGCGGATGGAGTCGATGGCGTTCTGGAATTCTTCGTAGAGTTCAATCGACAACTTGATGCTCTTTCCGGACAGGGCGCTGACTTTCCTTGTGAATCCCGGGAGAGTTTCGGCGTGTCCCATTAGCAGGGAACCTGTAAGTCTGTCCCTCCTGCGGTTTCGCCTGACGCGGATGAAGATGAATATGCCTGCGGCCAGGATGAGTATGACCATGGCCAGAAATGCGAAAGTCAGGATCTCGTTCTGGCTCTCGACCTTCTCGAGGCGTATCACCGTTTCCTCAAGGCGTCTTACATAAAGGCTGTCTTCCATTCAGTCTGAATTGTTTTTGAAGCAAATATATTGGAATGCTCCGATGAATTCAAGAGCCGGTTGCCCTGTTGCGCCTGTTGCGGGGGTAAGCGGTTGTATTGCAATGTGTTGCACGGACTGCGCTGCATGGTGTCAAGGTTATCTTGCAGGCGCCTTAAGACTGTTCATGGCATCCCGTAATGGCAATAAAAGGAAACTTTGCACATTTTTCGCGCTCTATTGTTGGCGTCTGCCAATGAAAAAAAAGCGACTTTTGCGAAACTCGAATCTTATTGGAAATGGACAAGAAAGAAAAGACTCATGGAGCAAATGCTTCTGCGCCGAATCCATATGTGGGTTTCCTGATAGGGATAATGATTGTGGTGCTTCTCAACGGCCTTCTGTTCCCGAATATAGGCAAGAACCGTATTGTCCCGACGGATTACGGCACTTTTGTGGAGAAGGTGGAAAGCGGTAAGGTAAAAGATGTCGTCATAGAGAGCAACCAGATCTACTTCACGGTGGACGAGGACGGCAAGACGGTTGCGTACAAGACAGGCGAGGCAAATGACCCCGGGCTGGTGGACCGGCTTCTGGGTGCGCAGAGCCCGAACGAGAACAACAAAATCAATTTCAACCAGGTTGTGCCGCAGGAAAATTCGCCTATAATGAATTTTATTCTGCTGTGGGTGCTGCCCGGACTTGTTTTCTACATCATATGGCGTCAGGCGGGCAAATCAATAATGTCCAGGATGAAGCCGGGAGACAATTTCATGTCCATAGGCAGCAGCGGCGCGAAAATATACGCTGAGTCTGACGTCAAGACCACGTTTGCCGATGTGGCCGGCCAGGATGAGGCGAAGGAAACGCTTACCGAGATAGTTGATTTCCTCCATAATCCGGCGAAGTATACTGAGGTCGGCGCGGCCCTGCCCAAAGGTGCGTTGCTTGTAGGCCCTCCGGGGACGGGAAAGACCCTGATTGCACGGGCGGTCGCCGGTGAGGCCAAGGTGCCGTTTTTCTCGATATCCGGTTCTGAGTTCGTCCAGATGTTTGTGGGAATGGGTGCTGCCAAGGTGAGGGACCTGTTCAAGCAGGCCAACGAAAAGGCCCCCTGCATCATTTTCATAGACGAGATTGACGCCATCGGCAAGCGTCGCGATTCCGGAATGGGGAATGATGAGAGAGAGCAGACACTGAACCAGCTGCTGACGGAGATGGACGGCTTCGACGGAAGGAAAGGTGTGGTTATCCTGGCTGCGACGAACCGCCCTGAGACTTTGGACAAGGCCTTGCTCCGTCCGGGGCGCTTTGACCGCAGGGTGCAGATGGAGCTCCCGGATCTTGAGGGACGAAAGGCAATTCTTGCCGTACATCTAAAGAAGGTAAGGCACGAGGACATAGATCTTGACATCGTTGCACGCGCGACCGCCGGTTCATCGGGAGCGGAGCTTGCGAATATCGTGAACGAGGCAGCCCTGCGTGCCGTCCGGATGGGACGCAAGTCGGTCACTACTTCTGATTTGGAAGAATGTGTCGAAACTGTCATTGCGGGTGCACAGAAAAAGAATGCCGTGCTGTCCGATTCGGAAAAAAAGCTTGTGGCATATCATGAAATCGGCCATGCCCTGGTTGCGGCCATGCAGACTCATTCGGCTCCTGTGCACAAGATAACCATTATACCGCGGACTTCCGGAGCATTGGGGTACACGATGCAGGTGGACAGCGGGGAGCATTTCCTGCTTGACAAGAAAGAGTTGTTCAACCGCATTGTCACTCTCACAGGCGGACGATCTGCGGAAGAGGTCGTGTTCGGGACCGTCACTACGGGAGCCTCGAATGATATAGAACAGGCCACCAAGCTTGCACGCGCAATGGTCACCAGGTACGGCATGAGCGAAAAATATGACATGATGGGGCTCGAGACCGTGAATAATGTCTATCTGGGAGGGGACAGTTCGCTTGCCTGCTCGGCAGATACGGCTGCCGACATTGACAGGGAGGTGCTTAAAGTGATTAAGGAGGCCCATGAAAAGGCAAGAAGCATCATTTCCGGGAACATGGACATCATGCAGAAGGCCGCAACTTTCCTGCTCGAGAAGGAGACGATAACGGGAGACGAGTTCATGAAGATAGTCGGGGAAAGGGCCGGGGCAGAGGCATAGTGGCCCGCTCAGATTCCCTTTTCCCTGTACTTCAATGGGGTCGTTCCCGTGTGCTTCCTGAAGAAACGGACAAAAGACGAGCTGCTTTGGAAATGCATTTTGTCGGAAATTTGACGGATGGTCATATCAGTGGTTTTCAGATGGCGCCTCGCTTCGATGACCGCCACTTCGTTTATCCAGCTTTGCGCCGAATGTCCGGTAACTTGCTTGACCACCGTAGTCAGGTGTTTCGGGGAGATGCATAGCTTGTCGGCATAGTGGGAGACTTTTCTCTCTTTTCCTCCAGAACCGATCAGGAGGCTGAAAAAATTTACTGTCATTGTTTCTTGCCGGGAACGGGCCTTGCCGGCAGTCTGTCCGGTCTTGCCGAATGACGATACGGTCAGGAGCAGGATTGATCGTATGAGCGTGTCCTGTATCTGTCGAGACAATTCATCGTTGCCGTTGTGCCGTGTGATGATGGAATGAATCTTCAGCATGTCCTCAAGCTGGCATTTGTCCAGATGCACACAAGGCTCAATCTCAACTCTTTTCAGCAGGTCAAAATCCGGCGTCAACTGCAGTGAGCACGTGAACTCAAGAGAGACCAGGATAATCCGGATTTCGAAATCCACGGAACATTCGAGAATGGAACAGATATGCCTTGGCAGTATGATCAGCATATCATTTGCGGATACCCGGTATTCGATATAGTCAATCTTGATTCTCGCCGTGCCTTTCGTGCAGATGTTGACAAGAAGACCGTCGAAAATGAACGGCTGATTCCGGAAATCTTTTCCTAGAAATTCGGTTTCGTCCCGGAATGCGAAATTGCGGTCGCGCAGGTCCCTTTTTGTTATTTCGTATATGTCCATTGTTCCATTTTGCTCAAAGATACACATTACGCAAAAGACGCCCAAGGCAGAAGCCACGGGCGTCTTTTGAGGTTCCAGGCAAGAGCCCGGATCAGAAATAGTATTTCACTCCTGCTGACATTCCGTAGTTCAGGCCGACTCCGAAGGTGCTGGTTGAGAGTTTTACGCTTTCGGCACCGGTGTTGATGGTGTTGTATGCCACGGAAAGATTGAAGAGGTTGAGCGAAATTCCGAGAAAGTCGACGGGCCTGAATTCGACGGTGCCGAGCTCCAGGTCAAGGCCGAACGCGAACGGTACTTTTGTGGTGGTCTTGCTGTTTGCGCTGTTCTGCGTGGTGACGGAGCCTCCGCCGAAGCCGAGTTTAAGGCCGGGAGAGTAGTAGAAATAGTCTCCGAAGATCGGCAGATAGTAGTTGCCTCCTATTGTGAACATTGCGATGTTGGTCGTTGAGTACAGGTTGGTGCCGTCGCCCGTCGTGGAATTCAGGTCCCTCTGCATTCCGTAATTGAGTCCTGCGGAGAGTTCAAGTCTGTCGATTATGAAGTAGCTGAATTCCGGGCTGAATTCAAACATGGTTGATGACGGAGACTTTGTGCTTGTCGAGTTGCCGTTGAGGTTCACGGTTGTAGTTGAGGATCCGCCGCTGATACCGATTACTCCTCCTACGGCCATGTCGCCCTTGTTCTGGGCAGATGCTGAAAAACATGCTGCAGACAGTGCTGCAATCAGAAGAAACTTTTTCATTGCAAAATTATTTTTGATAAGTTGTTCGCTTGTCCGTGCGTTTCGGGTAAATATAGCACTTTATGCAGAATTGCGGTCAACGTCCTGCTGGAAATTTGCCGGAATTCTGATCCGTCCCTGCCTTCGCGCAAGGTTTTCGGCTTCTTTTTTCGGACTGTTATTTTTTGTATATTTACATTGTCCGTTGTTTGGCGATTCATAAGTGACTTGTTAAAGGGTTATTTTGACACTGAAACAAGTCCACTGAGTGTGTTTTGAGTATCTTGACAAGACAATGAGTCCACAGCACAAAGCACGAAATGAGCGTACATGTTGATTTTTGAATGTTTGTAGTCATGAAGCGGCTGATTCCATTCTTTTTGCTTTTGTTTGCAGCATTTTCCTGCGGATACTTCATCGTGCATTCGCATTCATATATTCTCGGTTTCTATGAGGTCTGCAGCATCGGGGCTGGCGGGGAATATGTTGATATCGGAGGAGTGGAATATCTTCGGGTGAATGTCCATGTGAAAGAGGCCAGGATGGTTACGGACGTGTTCGGCAACCGCCCGTCGGAGAATGGTTCATACGAGGAACTCTGCGGCAAGTATGGCGATGTCTCTTATCCTCTGAGAACATTGAATTCGGATGCCAACCGTGGTGATCCGGTCCTTTCAAGCTGGCCGAACGCTGACTTCCGTGATATCGATGTGATATGCAATACAGAGTGGGATGATCTGCATCCGGCAGGCAGCAGCCTGCGGGACATTGCGTGGCTTGCAGGTGTCTCCACTTATCCGTATATACAGAACGCCTATTCGGAGTTCCGTTATTCCCCTTATGAGTGGTCGGAATTTTACAGGAATTGCTATGGGGAGACCGCCAACGACTGGCGAGGGTATCCGGTAGACAAGCCGTTGAAGGACATAAGTCCCGATGATTTGATTCTGCTTGGTTTTGGAAACATGCTGATACAGCCGGGAGGGGTCGGGTACGAGGATGCAGACCTGCTGTATTTCCCTCCGGATGTCCAGCCATGGATGGATTATGATCCCGGATCAATGAACTTCAATATGTTCGCTTTGTTTATCCCCGTCTCGGGTGACGGGAAGGCAGACCTTTCGGTCGTGGTAACGGATGAGGATTCCGAGACCTTCACAGCTTCGCTGTCATTCTGATCCGCTCTGCCTTCGCTCAAGGTTTTCTGCTTCTTTTTTCGGACTGTCATTTTTTTTCAATAACTTGTCGCCGCTTTTTTGCGAGTTTGGCCTGCAGTCCTTTCCCGGCTTGCCCGGCGGTAGCCTTCGGGACCTGGAGGGTGAAGGCCAACTTGCTCATTCTCAATGATTGAGATTTGCAAGTATTGTTGTTAGTGAATTTATACAGTTTCTGACTTTGATTCATGAAAGCAAAAACGATTCTGATAACGGGGGCGACAAGCGGGATAGGAGAGGCTTGCGCCAGGAAATTTGCCGGAGACGGCCGTCGTCTGATACTCAACGGGAGGAATACCGCCAAGCTGGAAGCCCTGAAGCATGAGCTTGAGGAGAAGGGCAGCGAGGTGCTCGCTCTCCCTTTTGACGTGCGTGATCGTAAGGCAATGCAGAATGCGGTGAATTCCCTCGCGGACGGATGGGAAAATATAGATGTCCTGATCAACAATGCCGGTCTTTCCCTGGGCGACGAGAAAGAGTATGAAGGCTCCCTGGAAGAGTGGGACGCTGTAATTGACACCAATATCAGGGCGCTGCTAGGCATGACCCGCATGGTGGTTCCGGGTATGGTGGAGCGCGGCAGGGGACATATAGTGAATATCGGATCCATCGCCGGCGACACTCCGTACGGCGGAGGGGGAGTGTACTGTGCTTCGAAAGCTGCGGTGAAGGCCCTGTCGGACAGCCTGAGGATAGATCTGGTCGACACGCCGCTGCGTGTCACCAACGTCAAGCCGGGCAAGGTAGAGACCAATTTCTCCGTCACTCGCTACCATGGCGACAAGGCAAAGGCTGATGCCGTTTATGAGGGTTACGAGCCTCTGCACGGGGAGGATATTGCCGAGGTCGTATATTTTGCCGTGTCTGCACCGGAGCATGTCCAGATTGCTGAGGTTCTGGTCATGCCCACGGCACAGGCTACTTCAACCCTCTGTTCGAGGAAAAAATAAGCTATATTTTCAGGAAGTCTCGCAGGTCGGCGATGTACTGGGACATCGCCTTGCGTCCGCTCTCCGTCATGCGGCAGCTTGTGCGGGTTTTCCTGCCGACAAATTCCTTCCTGATCTCTATGTACCCTGCTTCGGAGAGCTTGTCGAGCTGCACGCTTATGTTGCCTGATGTCGCCCCGGTCTGCTCCTTGAGCCAGGTGAATTCGGCTTCGTCGACGGAGAGCAGCAGCGTCATGATGGCAAGACGCAGTTGGGAGTGGATCAGCGGATTGAGCTCCTTCAGCATGATTTGGCGGCTTTTCGGTTCAGCAGGTGCCCCGGAATCACAAGGGAGCAGATGAACGAGAGTCCTGTGAGCAGGTTCCATTGGGCACTGTAGGATGTGCCGGCGCGCATGTCGGTAAGGATCAGTACAGGGATTATGAACCCGATTACGGAACATGCAGTGATGCTATTCTCCCTGACGACAATTCCGGTAATCATGCTGC
Organism: uncultured Bacteroidales bacterium; assembly: GCA_902491795.1. GTDB lineage: Bacteria > Bacteroidota > Bacteroidia > Bacteroidales > UBA932 > Cryptobacteroides. The sequence goes on from CABUIX010000014.1 coordinate 36,014, forward strand.
CGACGCAGACGAGGATAAGTGCAAGCGGCTGCATCAGGGAAAAGTATATTCCGTTCCTGATTGCTCCTCCGAGCATTATTGCCGCAAGAGAAACGCACATCAGCAGAGCCACAACGTTCCATGTGCCCGAAAGCATCTTGTCCGTGTAGGTGGTGACCTTTGCCTTTTCCCTGCGGCCTTTTATCCACAGTATGACCATTGGTGCAAACATCAGCATCCATAGGAAGTTCCACAGTGCGCTTCTTGTATACCACATTGCCGCAAAGGTAGCAACCGACAGGGCGAGCGACAGATATCCGTAATACAGGAATATGTTTCCTGATCCTATTTCCAGATTCTGCCTGGAGGAGCTTATCATTTGGGAGATCAGCCTGAGGCTGTCTTCGCCGCTGAATTTTCTTTCTTCCATTTTTGTTTCTTGATTTGGTTTATAAAATAAACTTTCGGCGCCTTGAAAAGGCGGTGCCTGCGCAGAGCATCCGCCGTCCCGGCACAAATATAAATCAGTTTATTTTATAAACCAAATATTCGGGAAAATATTTCACTATATTTAAATCAAAATCGCATTACCTTATGGAAAGACCGCTAATTCAACATTCTCCGGAGCTGAACCGGGCCTGGACCGAAGTTGACGGAAGTACTGCCTATGTCGAGTACAGTGTTCATGACGGCTGCCTTGACGTACTCCACACCATAGTGCCCAAGCCGATTGAAGGCAGGGGAATAGCCTCCATGCTTGTCAAGTTCATTTATGATTATGCCGTTGGGTGCGGACTCAACCCTGTTGCCACATGCTCCTATGCCAAGGTTTGGCTCCAGCGGCATCCGGAGTATCTCGGCTGAAGACCGCTTGCTGCTGACATGCGAATATCTATCGTGCAATATGTTCGTGCCATGAGGCAATGCCTTTCATGTGTGGTGCTGGCCTTCATGTTTCTGGTTCCTGCCGTCCATGTCATGGCATCGGCGGAATCGGACGCCGAAATGGCAGCCCTTTACAATGAGATGGCCGAAGAGCATGAGAATAACCTGCAATTTTCCAAGGCGATTGAGTTGTGGGAAACTGCCTTGAAGTATTATGCCGATGCTGGGGACAGTCATGGGGTGGCTGTTGCCGAATGGAAACTCGCCAAGCTCTCCTACAAGAAAGTCAGGTATGACAAGTCCCTTCAGTATGCGCTGAATTCCCTTGAATATTTTGAACGTGCCGGTGACGGGAAGAAGATTCTGGACCTTCAGAATCTTCTGGGCGCAATCTATTTCATGTGCAGGGACAAGGAAACTTCGGACATGTATGTCCAGAAGTCGCTCGCCGGCGCGCAGAGACTCAGGGATACTGTGTCCATGGCCATCGCATTCAACAATATGGCCATGTACAACTCCGCGACAGACACGACTTTGTCGCAGCACTGCCTCGCCGAGGCCGAGAGGCTTGCCTATTTGACATCCGATACTTTGCATATCTGCAAGATTCTGCAGGGAGGGTGTGCAATATCAATGCAGGAGGGTGATCTCCGGAAGGCTCGTGAATACATTGAGAGGTCCTATCCTTACATATCGGATTCGGATATTGAACTCAGCGGAGACTATTACTACAACCTCGGAAGCATAGCCTTTCTCGAGAACAGGACTGACGATGCAATCGCGAATCTCGAAAAAGCAGTTTCCTTCTATTCCCGGGGAGAATTCGACACCCAGCTACAGTACTGCTACATGCTGATGAATGAAGCTTTCCGAAACGCTGGCAACATTCCGGAGGCATACAGGGCATTGTCGGAGTATTACCGGATAGACAGTACTCTCGGCAAGGAAAACATGTTTGTCGACCTGCTCCGTTACAAGAATGACCTGATGATTGAGGAAGAGCAGAAGGCCGCGATAAAAAGCCGCAGCACGCAGCTGCTGCTGTCTTCAATATTAGTGTCATCTCTTCTTGTAATTCTGCTCATAGTGTACACGTTGATGCGCCGCAAAAACGAATCACTCATGCGCCAGAAACTGATAAACGAGAAACAGGAACAGGAGTTGGCGAGCAAGAACGAGATAATAGAGTTGAAAAAGCTCAAGCAGTACCAGATCCAGTGTCTTACCGAAGAAGTGTCGGAAAAACTGTCTGCTCTTGGCCGCGAGGTCAAAGATGACAAGATCAGGCGGAAGTTGATGCAGATATCAAACGAAATCTGCGATGCGCATGACAGCGGGCTCAAGGAAATGGGTGTATATATGCCGGAGATGAACAAGGAGATGTTTTCACGTCTCCTCAAGGATTTCCCCAACCTTACGGTCAACGAGCGTCGGCTTGCTTGCTTTCTGAGCATGAACATGACCACGAAGGAAATATCCGCGCTGACCAGGAAAAACATCCAGAGCATAAATACCGCAAGGTCCAGGCTCAGGGCAAAGCTTGGATTGAGTGGCAGTGAGATGTCAGTTCAAGAATTCCTTTCAAAATATAATTGATTGAATATCATTTATATGTGAAGAATGTACATAAAATGTAATACTCACGTACTCCAAATGTAATATTTGTTGTAATATAAATTTATGGTCTCGCGATTATATTTAGAGCAACATAAATTTATAAACAATGAAAAAAGTATCGGAATTTCTTTGTCTTGCCATGTCGGCAGGCATCCTGTTCTCCAGTTGTGAGAAACAGAGTGGAAATCAAACCCCTGCACTGGAGTCACTGTCGGTGTCTCCTTCGGAATTGGTCCTTGAAATTGGCGGAACAGCCGATCTCCTGGTTGAGGCTCTCCCTGAAAATGCAGAAATCGGAACCATCACCTGGACTTCATCGGACGATAATATAGTTGCTGTGGATGAAAACGGCTCCGTAACTGCTGTCGCTGCAGGAAAGGCCACAGTCACGGCATCTGCCGGTGAAATAAATGCATCCTGCTCAGTAACCGTTATGGCTGATCCTCAGGCTGGCGATATCCTTTATTCCGACGGAACATGGTCCACTGACCTTGAGGCCGGAAAGACTCCGGTTGCCGTGATATTCTGGGCCGGTGATGCAACGGCAGATGATCCGGAACTGAAAAATGATTTTCCTGAATGCACGAGAGGTCTTGCAGTCGCCTTGACACAGAAAATCTCACCATGGCAGTACAATTGGGACGCTTATGGAAGTATGGTCAATGATTGGGTTGAGGCGAACACCTCCTATGTGCCTGTATATACAAAGCCCAGTGGCGAATACTTCAACAAATGCATCGGCTACAGCAACACTAAGGCAATGTCTGAATTCAACGCGGCTGCCGAGAATTCCGAATGGCCTATAGAAGCCATTCAGGTGGTTGACGAATACAACTCGACGGTTGCCGCTCCGGAAGGAACCAGCGGTTGGTATCTTCCTTCTCCCAAGGAGCTGTCCCTGCTTTGCAGCGGAGAGGTTGAGGGAAGCATTTGGGACATCGTGAGTGATACCGACATGAAAGTGACTATCAATGAGGTCCTTTCAGGTATTGACGGCGCCGAGAATCTGTTTGAATCAGGCTATTGGACCAGTGCCGAATATTCCAAGTCCAACCCCTACTATGTCTTCTTCTATGACGGGGCCATCTATAATGACCTCAGAAAGAGCTATGAGTCAAATGCTGCTGTGAGGTGTATACTCGCATTCTAGAAGTTGCATGATCTGACAGCTGAGAGGAAGCCGGTCCCGATGGAGCCGGCTTCCTTTTTATGCCGGAAACATGCTACGAATGTCTTGGCCTTGTCCTGCGGAATACTTTCCCGAGGGTGTTTTGTATTGTTCCTGAAAGAATTATTATGGTGACCGCAGAGAGAACCAGCATCATCCCCGATCCTTCACGTAGCGTGAATCCTTCGCCGAACACGAAGGCTCCTATGAAGACGGCCGTCAAAGGTTCGAGCGCCCCGAGCACCGAAGTGAGGGTGCCCCCTATGTTCTGCACGGCCAGCACAAGCGTCACATTTGAAACAACTGTCGGCAGCACGGCAAGAAGAACCAGGTCCACGAGCGACATTGTGTCTGGCGGCATCTGAAGGCTTCCGCCCGCAATATCCTTGATGCCGAATATTATGGCTGTGAAGACAAATACGTAGAAGGCCAGTTTGCGGCTGTTCATGTTGCGCACGCGCGACTTGTTGACTCCTGTTATGTAGCTCCCGTATGCGACAGCCGACAGCAGGACGATGACTATTCCCTTTGTCTCTGCCTTCACGCCTGTTGACGGCAGAGACAGCAGGGCCACGCCTCCCACTGCAAGCAGTATGGCGGCCCATGTTATCCATGAAGCCTTTTCCTTGAAAAAGATGAACATCAACAGCGTTACGAATACCGGATAGGTGAAATGGAGAGTGGTCGCAACTCCTGCTCCCATGTATCCGTAACCGCTGAGCAGGAACAGCGACGAAAAGGTATAGAAAAATGCAAGGAGCACGAAAACCGGGATGTCTCCGGCAGAAACCCTGAAGGATTCTCTTTTGGCCAGCATGACGCCGGCAAGAGCAATGGAGGCAAAAAGGAAGCGGTAGAACAGAATGGAATCGTACGTCATGCCCTTTTCCATCAGGGGAAGGGTGAACAGGGGAATCAGGCCGAAGGTGACAGATGTGGCCATCCCGTACAGTGTACCTTTGAATTTGCCCATAATGTTGCTGAATTTGACCTCATTCGGCAATTTCTTGCTTGCCTTTGCCGGTCTTGGGGCGCAAAGATAGGTATTATTGAAGAAATCCGGCTGCCAACTGGCAGCCGGATTCCCTGAGAGGATATCAACCAACCAATTATTCCGTTTCCCAGAAGTCAGGGAAAATTCCGCCTGTCCTCTCAAAAGACCATTTATTCTGTCAGTTAGTTGGATATCCGGGGTTTTGTTTTACTACACCGTTCGACTGAAGAATAATTTTGTGGGGAATGGGCATTAGATTTCTGAAATCATTCTCCTCTTTATTTGCAATTTTTTGCAATTCGTAAGCCCTTTCTATAAACATAGAATGCTTTCCGTCCGGACTTCTGAACCTTCGTAGATCTTCGAATCTTTGGCCTTCACCCATAAGTTCCCGGCCTCGTTCCCAAAGAATCAGATGCAGAAAAGCTTCACTGGAGACGGTAGGGTCAGAACCCCAAATGTCTACATAATACTTTGTATGGTTTGCTTTCAGATCTCTTCCGAGCCCGGCACGTTCACGTATGTCGGATACCAGGTCCATCGCCTCCTGAGTAACTCCGTTCTGTCGGACGATGCACTCGGCAAGGTAGAGATAAACATCGGAAAGTCTGTATGCTGGCTGTTCCATCTGCCATTCTGCACCTGAACTTCCGACTTCCTTGTAGTTGGTGAATTTGTAGGGTGCAGCTCCAGGCATGGAAATCTCTCCGGCGGCTTCATTGGGTGTTTCTACCATAAGAGAGCCTGAGTTTCTGTTGTAGCCTTTGATATAAAACTGACGGACGCGCGTGTCGTTGTCGTATGAACCGTCTCCTTCATATCCGAACAAGTCATGGAAGTGTTTCCATGGCGTGTATCCGTAGTTCCATGCAGCCGTGAGGCTTCCTGCCGATGGCCCCGGGAAATAATATATGCTCCCGTTGGTTACTTCTGTTATCCAGATGTTGCCGTGGTTGCTGTCAACGGGGCAGGAGAATATTGTTTCTTCGTTCGGGCAGGTGTTAATTGCCACTTCGAAGGGCGAATATGTGTAGTCATATTCAGGGCCGAATACGGCATTTCTGTCCTCAACGCCCACTACATCGGCGGTTTTGACTGTTGCTCCAGGAGCGGTTATGAGTTTGTAGTTTCCGGAATTCATCAGGTACCTGCATAGTTCCTCGGCTTTTCCCCACTGTTCTGTTGCCATATAATATCGTATGGCGCACATTCTGAAGAAGTCCATTGACACATAGCCCCGCATGTCTCCTGTCTGCACATCGGGGAGTTCGGAAGAGAACACTGCCTCGAAATCGCTCTCGATGGCTGCGCGATATTGCTCCTCTGTCAGACGAGGCTGATATTCAGTATCGTTAAGTTTTGAGGGGTCAATTATGGTGTTGACGGGACCGAAGAACTCGTAAAGCGTGTACATGTATAAAGCTCTTAGCCCCTTTAGCTGCTTGGAATATTCTTCTACAAGCGCTGGATTGCTTTCGGCAATCGGACAATTCTTGAAATCTTCGAGCAGAGCTGTTATTTTGGCCGACTTCTGGTTGAACTGCCATACGGCCCAGTTGTCTTCAGGGCGGCCAGGGCCATTGCCTTCGCTGCCGGAGCTTGGCGTCCACAGCCATTTGGACCAGTTCGAAGCCTGTCTGTACAGTTCATCTGTCATGCTGAGTCCGTAGACTCTGGGAGCTACCCAGTGCGATGTCCATAGCCCATAGTCTGTCCCTATTCCCCGTCCGGAAACATAGACCATCATTCCGACCACCGCGGCCTGAAGGTCGCTCTCAGTCTGAAAGAACGATTCTGGAACAATCTGGCCGTATACTTTCGTCTCGAGCGCTTTTTCGCAGGAAGTGAGGGAGATAATGGCAGGACTCCAGAGTGCCAG
>CABUIX010000015.1 GCA_902491795.1 uncultured Bacteroidales bacterium
TCCACAACCTCATTTGCACGCTCTCCGCAGGCGGCCATGACGATCACGTCAGCTTCCCCCTGCTTGGCTATCGCATGCTGAAGAACAGTCTTTCCGCAGCCGAAAGGCCCGGGGATGAATCCTGTTCCGCCTTCAGCTATCGGGTCGAAGGTGTCTATGACGCGCACGCCCGTTTCCATTATCTTGCGCGGACGCGGCTTCTCCCTGTAATTCTTTATCGCAACCTTGACGGGCCATTTCTGAGTCATGGTTACTTCGACGTCTTCTCCGGACGCATCCGTAAGAACAGCAACGACCTTGTCGATGTTGTATTTTCCTGCTGGAGCAACCTCCTTGACGGTGTATTCGCCCTTGAATGAGAACGGTACCATGATTTTGTGAGGCAACCAGCCTTCCTTGACTTCTCCCAGCCAGTCGGCTGCGATCACCTTGTCACCCGGTTTTGCAATAGGAGTGAAATCCCAAAGCTTCTTGTGGTCGAGAGCCTCGGTGTATTCGCCTCTCTTGAGGAACACACCCTCCATTGTTGTCAAGTCGTTCTGCAGTCCGTCATAGATGCTGGACAGAAGTCCGGGGCCGAGAGTCGCTTCAAGCATCTTGCCCAGAAACTCGACATTGTCGCCGTTTTTCAGTCCGCGCGTACTCTCGAAGACCTGTACAGAAGCCTTGTCTCCGTTGACCTTGATCACCTCGGCAAGAAGCCGTGTGCCGGACAGGTCGATGTAGCAGAGCTCATTTTCGGCTACTGGACCGTCCACTGCCACAGTCACGAGGTTGGAGACTATGCCCGTTACCTTTCCTGTTGTCTTCATATAATGTTGTTTTTCTTGTTGTCGTATGTTGCCCTGATTTCTTCGACCAGTCTGCGGAACAGGCTGTGCCCCGTATCGGAATCCAGTTTGTCCCACCGGTCGATGATCTTCAGCTTTGCGATGAAGCCGAGAATTGCCTCGATGTCGAAGACATCCATCACCGTGATTTCGTCGATCTTCTTCCACATCAGGTCGTCCAGACCCCTTTCCCTCTTCAGGATATCCTGGCCTTCAAGCACTGCCATGATCTCCTGCCGGCCTTCAAACGCGGAGTCGTCCCATCCGTCAGGAATCACCTTGTCCATTTCGTCGGGTCTTCCGAGGGATTTGTTGAGATATTCCACCTTGACGTTGCGGAGATTGAGGTCGTAGCCGAAAAACTCACGGATGAAGCGGTTCGCATGCCCCAGTGTCCTGGAGTAGAATTCCGCATCGAGGTTTTCGGCCTCATAGCCCGAAAGCAGAAGGTCAACGAGCCTGTTGTCCTTTTGCGAAAGCTGTTCGCGAATGGACTGTATGATTTGTTCTGCCTGCAGACGGGTGCTTTTGATCCCCGCTGCCTGCATGGTCGGCAGGCTGGCGACAATGTATTCGTAGTTGTTCATCCTAACCGAAGAGAATCTTTCTGGTTACGGGGCGGAGATATTCCGCGATGAGTTCCCTGAAGGTTTCGTCACTGAAGCTTACAAACCAGCTGCCGTCTTTCGGCCCGATGGTGAAACCGCCCTGGATTTTCTTTGAGAACTCGGCCTTGACTCCCTTTCCTATGGCCTTCCCGAGTTCCGAAGATACCCATTTCTCGAGGTCTTTCTGCATTGACGCAGGGAGCACGAGGGTTATGTCCGTGGCTTCCGGGTTGAATTTTTCGGCGACTGTGCGGATGATCTCCCTGATGAATTCCTTGTCGGCAAGAGCCTTGTCTGCCTTGTCGGAAATTACCGCATTCACAAGCAGGTCCTCGATGTCTTTTCTGGTGGCCTGCAGACTCTGTGCTGATGCCATCCTGATGTCGGACTCGGCCTTTTCCTTGAGCGCTGAAGCTGATTTTTCGGCCTCGGCAACTATGGCTGCAGCCTCTTTCCGTGCTGAACTTTTGATTTCCTCGGCTTCGGCGCGTGCCTTGGCAAGCAGCAGTTCGCCTTCTTCCCTTCCTTTTGACAAGCCTTCATTGTACAGCTTGTCCGTGAGTTCCTGTAGTTTGTTGGACATATTCTAGAGTAGTGTTATTATTCTGTTATGCTTTGGCTTAGCAAAGCAAATTTAGAAACTTTTTGTGCCATATCCAATAAATATCTGTATATGTTGGCCTCCTCGTGCATGAATGCGGGCAGCCCCTCGCCTCACTGAAATTTCCATGCCAAAGACATAAAAAAGGCAGACCATGCCGGCCTGCCTTGTGCACACTCCTCAAGGGAGCGCGGAATTTCTGAAAGTCTGTTATCCGAGGAAACCGAGCAGGATGCCGGCCGCAACCGCTGATCCTATGACGCCGGCCACGTTGGGCGCCATGGCGTGCATGAGAAGATGGTTGGACGGATCCGCTTCCAGACCTGCCATTTCTGAAACTCTGGCCGAATCGGGCACAGCTGATACACCTGCATTTCCTATAAGAGGATTGATCTTGTTGGCTTCGTCCTTTATGAACAGGTTCATCAGCTTGACGAACAGTACACCGCCCGTGGTCGCAATCACGAAGGAGATGAATCCAAGCATGAATATCTTGAGCGAGTTTGCTGTGAGGAACACGTCTGCCTGTGTGGATGCTCCAACCGTAAGGCCGATGAGGGTCGTGACCACGTCAATGAGCGGTCCGCTGGCAGTGGTGGCAAGTCTCTTTGTCACGCCGCTTTCCTTCAGAAGGTTGCCGAAGAACAGCATGCCCAGCAGGGGAAGGCCTGACGGCACGATGAATGCCGTGCAGATGAATCCCACGATAGGGAAAATGATTTTTTCCCTCTGGCTCACTGTGCGGGGCTTCTTCATTCTGATGAGCCTTTCCTTCTTTGTGGTCAGCAGCTTCATTATGGGCTTTTGGATCACCGGCACCAGGGCCATATAGGAGTAAGCCGAAACTGCAATTGCTCCCATGAGGTGAGGTGCGAGCTTGGAACTGAGGAAGATTGCGGTGGGGCCGTCAGCTCCTCCGATGATTCCTATGGCTCCTGCCTCATTGGGCTCGAACCCAAGTGCGAGGGAAAGCAGATATGCGCCGAAAATGCCAAGTTGCGCTGCGGCGCCGATCAATATGAGCCTGGGCTGTGATATCAGGGCGGAAAAGTCCGTCATCGCTCCGATGCCGAGGAATATGAGCGGGGGATACCAGCCTTTAAGAACTCCCTGGTGAAGGATGTTCAGCACTGATCCCTGTTCATAAATACCTACCTGCAGACCCTGGAAAATCGGAATGTTTCCGACAATCATTCCAAAGCCGATGGGCACGAGGAGCAAAGGTTCCCATTTTTTTGCAATTCCGAGCGTTATGAAGATGATTCCGATGAGAATCATCACCAGATGCTGCCATGTGCAGTTTGCAAAACCGGTGAACTGCCAGAATTGCTGAAGACTTTCAACTACAGTTTCCATCAGCCGATGGTCACGATTTTTGCGTCCTCAAGAACGGAGTCGCCCTTCGAAACATGTACGGCCGTAACGGTGCCGTCGCAGTCTGAGAGGATTTCGTTCTCCATTTTCATTGCTTCGATCACGGCTACTTTCTGACCGCGCTTCACTGTGCTGCCTTCCTTGACGTCGACACTGATGACGACACCGGGAAGAGGTGAAACAATTGCCTTTCCTGCTCCGCCTGCCTTGGGCGCTGCCGCAGGAGCGGCAGGAGCAGCTGCTGCGGGTGCAGGAGCTGCTGCAGGGGCCGGTGCAGCAGCCGCTGCTGGAGCCTCATTTTCCATTTCGACATTGTAATCGACTCCGTTTACGGAGACGCTGGCGTTCTTGCCTTCAATGCCATTTACGGCAACATCGTAGTTCTTGCCGTTGATCTTGAATTTGTATGTTTTCATCTTTGTGTTGATTTTCTGAAGTTGCGTTCCTTGTTGTCCCATCCGGAAGCCTTGTGGCGGATGGTTATGATTCCGGGTTCGATGTCATGCACGCCGTCGTCAAGATAGAGGTGGAGAGCCATGGCAATTGCCGCGGCGGTGTCATCGCTGCCTGTCTCGGCATTCAGCGCGAGTGCAATGGCGGCCGCCACCGCATTCTCGTCATCTTTAGTCTTGGACGCGCTTTCCTTTTTCCCGAACTTGATCTGCCCGGAGAAGATCTTTCCGGACAGGGTATAGATGCAGAACAGTATCACCAGGGCGCAGAACACCACGCAGATGCTGATCAGCGTCAGTGTCCATCCGTGGGGGTCGACCTCCGCCATCCTGTCGGCGCCGGCCGTCAGAAGGCTATAAAGGAAGGTTGTCATGTTTCTTTGCCGGTATTTCCTGATGCTTGCCCTCAAGAGCAGCGAGCGCGCGTATTACGCGGAAGCGGGTGTTCCTGGGCTCGATCACGTCTTCAATGTATCCTTTCTTGGCTGCCTGGTAGGGATTGCAGAAGAGGTCATTGTATTCGTTTTTCCTCTTTTCCGCAAGTTCGGCCTTCTTCTCGGGGTCGGTCTCTGCCTTGAGCTCCTTGCCGTAAATGATTCCGATTGCGCCGTCTGCTCCCATGACCGCAATGTTTGCTGAAGGCCATGCATAATTGATGTCGCCGCGCAGCTGCTTGCAGCTCATCACGATATGAGCTCCGCCGTAGCTCTTCCTCAGTGTCACGGTAACCTTGGGCACTGTGGCTTCTCCATATGCATATAGGAGTTTCGCGCCGTTGGTTATGATGGCACCGTATTCCTGCTGCGTGCCGCAGAGGAAGCCGGGAACATCGACGAGGGTGACAAGGGGAATGTTGAACGCGTCGCAGAAGCGCACGAAGCGTGCAGCCTTGCGGGATGCGTTTATGTCAAGCACTCCAGCAAGGATGCGGGGCTGGTTTGCAACTATTCCCACGCTCTTTCCTCCCATGTGCGCGAATCCGACAATTATGTTCTTTGCATAATGCTCATGCACTTCGAAGAAGTCTCCGTCGTCAACGATGCTTCTGATGACTCCGTACATGTCATAAGCCTTGTTGGGATTGTCGGGGATTATGTCGTTGAGAGTGTCGTCAACCCTTGAGACGGGATCGTTTGTGGGACGCTCCGGAGCGGATTCCAGATTGTTCTGGGGAAGGAAGCTCAGGAGTTTCTTTATCTTGGCTATGCCTTCTTCCTCGGTAGGGGCGCTGAAGTGGGCCACTCCGGACTTGGAAGTGTGGACGGAGGCTCCGCCGAGCTGCTCCTGGTCAACTGATTCTCCGGTAACTGACTTTACAACACTGGGGCCCGTAAGGAACATGTATGAAGTGTTCTCCACCATGAGGGTGAAGTCCGTGAGGGCGGGGGAGTATACTGCACCGCCGGCGCAGGGCCCGAAGATTCCGCTGATCTGGGGAACCACACCGCTCGCAAGGATGTTCCTCTCGAATATTTCACCATATCCCGCCAGTGAGTCTATTCCTTCCTGTATGCGGGCTCCGCCTGAATCGTTGAGCCCGATGATGGGTGCTCCGGTACGGGTAGCCATGTCCATGACCTTGCAGATTTTCTCCGACATGGTCTTGGAGAGAGAACCTCCGTTGACAGTGAAGTCCTGGGCGAAAACATAGACGAGACGTCCGTCGATGGTGCCGTATCCGGTCACTACTCCGTCACCGTCGGTATGGGATGCGTCCATCCCGAAATCGGTGCAGCGGTGCTGCACGAACATGTCGAATTCCTCGAAGCTGCCCGGATCAAGCAATTTTGCAAGCCTTTCCCTTGCGGTAAGTTTGCCTTTCTCGTGCTGGGCGTCTATGCGCTTCTGTCCGCCGCCGAGTTTTGCAGATGCGCGGCGGAGGGTCAATTCCTTGATTTTGTCTTGTTGAATACTCATATCATCGATAGTCTGAGCATACGCGAACGTAATGCAAAAAATCGGACAAAGATAACTATAATTTTATTATTTATTATTCTTTTTTCTTTGCTTTTGCTCTGCAATTTTCATGTTTGCAGCAGGCGGGGAAACAGTATGACGCGGATTTCAGGTCCTGCATGATGCCTAACATGAAGGCGGCGGGGGAACCTGCACCAGCAGGGGCCTCCGCCGCCTTCCTTTCTGTCTGATTTCTATGCCAGATGGGCCGGCCTCAGCAGGTCGAGGACGGTCTTGACGGGATTGAAGGTCTCTGCGGGAACTTCCACGAACAGGGTGTTCCAGTCGGACATGGATCCGTTCCACAGTCCAGGCAGTTCGAGAGCCTTGAGCTCGCGGCCCTGATAGCTCTTTGAACTTATGAGTCCCGTCTCTTCGTCAACGTGGTCGAGCAGGTTGAATTTGTCGCCCTTGTAGTCCTTCAGGCAGCATACGATGTCCACGGGATTGAAGTGCGTCGCCGCCTTCATCTGCTCCACGGCGTGCGGATCCTGCCTGTTGATCTGGGCCGCCTCCAGAATCTGCAGGGAGGTTGACCCGTCCTTGTCTCTTATTATGAAGGGACCGCCTCCGGGTTCTCCTTCGTTCCTTACCATTCCGCAGACCCTTACAGGGCGGTTGAGTTTGGCGCGGAGCTTCTCGGCCCTGTCGCGGCAGTCCTTGGCCTCCGGCATCTCGATGCAGAGTTCATCTCTGAGGAATGTTTCTATCTCGTTGCACAGTGTCTGGCATTCCGGCGTCATGAAGGGGTCGTCGAGATTCATGATCCGTCCGGGTATGAACGCGAAGTCGGACATTTCCTTGCGCATCACGGTGATCTGGTCCAGGGCGAAGATGTATCCGCGAATGCGGTCACGCAGCTGCAGTGCACGGCCCATCAGGACCTTTTTCCATTTCCAGGTGACAGGCTGCATCCTTTCCACGCAGACATTGTCGATGTTCTTGATGGAAACCAGTTCCGAATCAAGCGCGTTGAGATTGTGGATCAGCGCACCGTGTCCTGCCGGGCGCGTAAGGATGCTTCCGTCTTCCTTGAGGAAAGGCTTGCCGCTGCTGTCTACGGCAATCGTGTCGGTTTCCTTGTCCTGGCAGGTGAATTCAACGTTGTAGTGAACGTTGTAGCGCTCTTCGTATTTGTCCTTGATGTCCGCAACAGCCTGCTCAAAGAGCTCCCGGTGTTCCGGCGATATGGTGACGGTTATGTTCACGCTTCCGTCGGCGTTCCGCATGTAGGCCTGTCCTTCGACAAAATGTTCGGCAAGGGCGGTGCGGACCTCATCGGGATAGCGGTGGAACTTCAGGACTCCCTTGGGCTTGCTCCCGTAGGCAAGGCCTTCAGCGGTAAGCAGCCTGCGGGCCACCTGTGAAGGGTTGTACGGTGCCTTGCCGAAAACTTCGGGGCTGTAGAACGCAAAGCGTTCAATATTGTCGCTGAGTGTCTTGACAGCTTCGTTTGGCTCGTCCATGCCCGCAAAGATGTCCTTGAACATCCTGGAGGCTGCTCCCGATGCAGGGACGAATTTGCAGCGGCCGTCGGTCTGCGCGGTTTCACTGTACTTTACGGCTTCTTCGGCCTGGGCTTCGGTCAGCCTTTCAATGCCTTTTTCCGGAGTCGCCGAAGCTACGATCTCAAGCCAGGGAAACCCCTTGCGGAAACGTTCGACCTGGGCGTTGATTTTCTCCTTGTTCATGGTTTTTCAGTTTTTGTGTTTTATGGTTTTTCTTGTATCAGATGAAAAATTCTCTTCTGTACTGGTAATTCATGCGCAATTCCTCGAACTTGGTGGGGTTCATACGGAACATGAAGTCGTCGGTAAAGATGGGGTAGTTGTACTGCAGCATGGCCGCTATCTGGCCCTGGGACTTGTCGGTCACGTCAAGCTTGACTGCCTGGTATTCCATTATTTCGGTCTGGGGGAAGAATTCGTATAGGCTGCCAAGCTTGAAGAAGCGGGCCACGGCCCTGACCGCCATGGCGCTTCCGGTCTGCTTGCTCTGCAGGGAATATCCTGCAATGTGCGGAGTTGCGATGTCGGCAAGGTTCATCAGCCTGGTGTTGATGGTCGGCTCATGACTCCAGGTGTCGATTATCACGGGCCCAAGCTTCGGTATCGCTGCTATCAGGTCGTTCTCCGCGACAATGTCGCCTTGCGCTGTGTTGATGAAAAAGGCTCCCGGTTTCATCTTCGCGAAAAAATCCGCGTTTGCCATGCCTCTTGTAGACTCGTTAAGCGGCACATGGAGGGTGACGATGTCGGAGTCCTTCAAGAGTTTGTCGAGAGAGCAGAACTGAGTGTACCATTCGATCCGGGCCTTCCTGGGGTCATGTCTCATGATTTTGAATCCCAGCGACCGGGCCATGGACTCGACCCTTTCTCCGGCATTGCCAAGGCCTATTATTCCGATGGTGGCCCCCGAAAGATTAATGCTTTTTCTCGCCGCGGCTCCGTAAAGGGCCGAGAACACATAGTTGGCAACGCCTCCGGAATTGCATCCGGAAGCATTCTGGACAAAGATTCCGTGTTTTTTGCAGTATTCGTTGTCAATGTTGTCGGTCCCGGACGTGGCCGTGGCAATGATCTTTACGGAGGATCCTGCAAGAAGCTTCTCGTCGCACTTTGTCCTTGTCCTGATTATCAGGGCATCGGCATCCTTGAGGTCGGATCCGGAAATCTCCGGCCCTTCGCGGTAAAGAACGCTTGCGTAAGGTTCGAAAACACCCTCTATGAAAGGTATGGACTTGTCAATTACGAATTTCATTTGATTATCAGTTCTTTTACCGGATTTGTCCTGTCGCCGTTTCCGGAGAACAGTTCGTCTTTCCGCAGAAGTTCGTTGATTCTCCGGAGTAGGTCCTTGCGCTGGAAGAACAGCTGGCTCTGCATCACTGAGGAATTTACCGTTATGTAGAGTTTCCCTTCCCTGAAGTATCTCCGTACCGTATATGCTTTTGCTCCGGAGGCATCGTCCCATGCGGCATATACGCGCCGGCAGTTGAATTCGCGGTCAAGCCCGTACTGTTTGAGGAACAGTTTGAGAGCATCACCGACGGGAGTATATCTGTGAAACTGTATCTTGTTATTCATCGCTTGTCCTGAAGACGCCTCCTTCCGCCTCCAAATAAAGCCTGTCGGAAGTTATGGCATCGACGATGCCTCTTGTGCGCACCTTGTCGGGGTCGGTCAGGAAAATCTGTCCGAATTCGCGGCCTGCCACCAGACCGAGCAGATTGCTCACGCGCACGGGGTCCAGCTTGTCGAACAGGTCATCAAGCAGCATCATGGGCGGGTACCCGCATCCGTCCTTCATCACTTCATACTGAGCGAACTTCAGCGCGACCAGAAATGATTTCTGCTGGCCTTGCGATCCGCATCTGCGGATTGGATGTCCGTTCATGGTGAAGATGAAGTCGTCGCGCTGCACGCCAGCCGTGGTGAAACGGAAAATCCTGTCTTTCTCGCGGTGCTGCCTCAGGATTTCGCGGAGGTCGCCGCCGGACAGGTCGGACTTGTATTCAATGCCCACGGATTCCCGTCCTCCTGAAATTTCCGAATAGTAGCGCTGCACGACGGGAACGAGGCTTGCGCAGAATATGCCGCGCTTTTCGAAAATCGGCACTGCTGTCGCCGCAAGCCTTTCGTCAAAGGTGCTCAGCAGATCATCATCGATGATGCCGGCCTTCAGAAGCCGGTTGCGCTGCAGGAGAAGGCGGTTGTACTGCTGGACGGCGGACAGATATTCCCTGTCCATCTGCGAGAGCACGGAATTAATGAATTTGCGCCTTTCTTCGCCGGATTCGCTGACCATTGCGATGTCTGACGGGGAGACCATCACTATCGGCAGTACTCCTATATGTTCGGAAATGCGGGTGTATGCCTTTTCGTCACGTTTCAGCCGTTTCTCCCCGGAACTGTTCACCTGCACGCTGAATTTTGATACCGTCCCTGCCGGCATGCTGTAGCTTCCTGCAATAGAGAACTCTTCGGTCCCGTAGCGGAAATTGAAACGGTCGGAGCCTGACAGGGCACTCTTTGTCATTGAGAGATACCATATTGCATCGAGCAGGTTGGTCTTGCCTTCGCCGTTGCCTCCGCTGATGCAGTTTATGTTTGGCGAAAAGTTTACCTCCTGAAGTTCGATGTTCCTGAAATTCTGGATCGTTATTTTCCTCAGTTCCGGCATAGACACAAATATAACTCTATTTTTTCAGAAAATCGTCTGAAGGGGACAAACGGAAGCTTCTGCCGGACTGCCGGGACTTTCCTTTCCTGAACTCGCTCGGGGTGCATCCGGTGACGCGCTTGAACATTCGGCTGAGGTGCTGCGGATATTGGAATCCGAGTTTGTACGCAATCTCGCTCAGGGTGTCATCCGTTGAGACCAGCGCGTCTTTTGTCCTGCTGATTATCTTGTTCTGAATGTATTCCGATGCGGTGGTCCCGGTATGTTTTTTTATAAGGTCGCCGAAATAGTTGGGGGAAAGGCATATTTTGTCGGCGAACCAGCGGACTGTAGGCAGCCCTTCATCGCTTGATGTGCCGTCTTCAAAGTACTGGTCCAGCAGCTTCTCAAAACGCGACAGTATGTCGGCGTCGGCGGTATGCCTCGTGGAGAACTGTCTGTCGTAGAAGCGCATGCAGTAGTCCAGCAGCACTTCGATGTTGGAAACTATGAGCTTCTTGCCGGTTCTGTCGGGTTCCCGAATAATTTCTGCGGCAATCCTGTCGAAGCAGCCGGTCACCGTCTTTCTTTCTTCTTCCGAAAGGTGAAGGGCCTCTCGGGTGTCATAGGAAAAAAAGGAGTAGCTCCTTATGTTCTGACCCAAGGAAGTGCCCCTGATCAAGTCAGGGTGGAAAAGTACTCCGCGGGCATTCGGCTTGACTCCCTGCTCCATCTCGACCTCGGCAACCTGTCCGGGAGCAAAGCAGACGATCGTGCCTTCCTGGTAATCGTACGGCTGCCTGCCGTATATTATGTTGCCGCACCTGGTGTCTTTCAGAAACAAGGCGTAGAAACTGTAGTTGCACCTGAAGTGCCCGGACGGGACTCTTGTTGCCCTGGACAGGTCGGAAACGGAGACAAGGGGATTGTCGGTCTGGAGTCCGAAGAGTCTGTTGTATTTTTCTATACTGTCGAGTATAATCATGTCGGAATCCGGCATTTCTTATGAGTTTTCTGCAAATTTAGCACAAATAATACAAGGTAATCTCGTCAAGTATGACGAACTTTGCACAATGAAGACATTGAAAGGACTTTTCGTGGTTTTGGCGGCATCTGTTCTTCCCGCCTCTTCCGTTTCCTGCATAAGGGATGGCTGGCCGTCCGGCCCTGAACTCGGTCCCGGAGACAGGCTGCCTGAGTTCAGTGTCGTGATGTCAGACGGTTCAACCATGGGGACATCTGAACTCGGAGGGTCGGTGTCGGTGATAGTTTTTTTCAATACCGGATGCCCCGACTGCCGTGAAGAGCTGCCTGTGCTGCAGAAATTGTACGCCAATTACGGCAATTCCATTAAAATGCTGTGCATCAGCCGGGAGCAGGGCGGCGCGGAAATAGAGGAATATTGGTCAGCAAACGGACTGTCGCTCCCGTATTCGGCTCAGGAGGACAGGTCGGTCTACAACCTTTTTTCAAGATCCGGCATACCGAGAGTGTATGTCTCTTCAGGCGACCTTGTAATCAGAACGGTGTATGACGACGACCCCGTTGCCGGATATGATGATCTGGCCGGGGATGTCGGGGTATTATTGCAGGATGCCTGCTTGTAAAGTTGAATGATTTTTGCTACCTTCGCAGGCTGATTTGTAAAAACCGGAAATAATAATTTTTAATATGGCAAATACACATCAAAAGGACAGGTTCGAAGAGAGACAGGAGAACATTGCCCAAACAGTGAACGAGACGAGCGAGTTTTTCGAAAAGAACAAGAAATTGATCTGGGGCGCGGTTGCCGTTGTTCTGGTGATCGGTTTCGGCGTCTTTGCGTACCACAGGTTCATCTACCAGAACCAGGTGGCCGAGGCGATGGAGCAGGCATTCCCGGCTGAGACTCTTTTCAGCAATGGTGAATATGAACTCGCGCTCAACGGAGACGGCAACAATCTCGGGTTCGCCGACATCATTGACAAGTACGGCAACAAGGCCGGTAAGTCAATGCCGTTCTATGCCGGTGTTTGTGAGCTTCAGCTCGGAAACTTCGACAGCGCGATTTCTTACCTCAAGCAGTATAAGGGCAAGGAGCCTGTACTTGCTGCAAGGGCAAAGGCCTGCGAAGGCGATGCTTATGTGGGCCTGGGAGATTACAGTTCTGCAATTTCATGCTACAAGGCTGCCGTAAACATGGCTGACAATGTCTTTGCCGCCACCTATCTTCTTAAGCAGGGACTTGCCTGCGAGGCCCTCGGCAACAAGGCTGACGCTCTTGTCTGCTATGAGACTATCCAGGACAAGTATCCTCAGTCAATCGAGGCTTACGACATTAACAAATACATTGCAAGGGTTTCTGAATAGTGAGGTATGGGAAGAGCATTTGAATTCAGAAAGGAGAGAAAACTCAAGAGATGGGGCCACATGGCCCGCACCTTTACGAAACTCGGAAAGGAGATAACGATCGCTGTGAAGCAGGGGGGACCTGACGTTACCGGAAATCCCCGTTTGCGTGCGCTGATGGCTGAGGCCCGTTCGGAGCAGATGCCGAAAGAAAATATTGAGCGCGCGATCAAGAAGGCTACCGAAAGCAAGCAGGGAGACTTCAAGGAAATCATTTACGAAGGCTATGGCCCTTACGGAATTGCTTTTCTCGTGGAGGCCGCGACCGACAACAACACCAGGACAGTTGCCAACGTCCGCAGCTATTTCAACAAGTGCGGCGGGTCTTTGGGAACTTCAGGCTCAGTAAGTTTCATGTTTGACCGCAAGTGCACCTTCAGGGTCAAGGAGAAGGATGGAGTCGACATTGATGAGCTCGAACTCGAGATGATTGACTATGGTGTTGACGAGATGTTTGAGGCTGAGGAGGAGGACAAGGACGGAAATGTATATAAGGTGATAGTCATCTACGGAGACTATTCTTCATATGGGCAGATTCAGAAGTTCATAGAGGAGAAGGGTTTCGAACTTATTTCCGGAGGCTTTGAGCAGATTCCCAACGTGGAGCTGAAGGATGTTACTCCTGAGCAGCGCGCCACTCTCGACAAGCTTGTTGACCTTCTGGAGGATGACGAGGACGTGACAAATGTCTACACGACGATGAAGCCTTCCGATTCGGAATAAAAGCAATTTTTTTCTTTTTTATTTTGTTGAATTGCCCGGCCAATGGCCGGGTTTTTTGTTGCCGTGAAGAAATTGTTCGGAAAATTTGCGTATAAACAATATTTGCCTTATATTTGCAGTGTACTATTAAACTAACACACTATACAATGATACAAATCAACAAACTGGCGTTCAGCTACGGCCCTGTCGAAGTGCTGAAGAATATTTCGATGCGGCTTGAACCAGGCAGAATCTATGGTCTGCTTGGCGAGAACGGCGTGGGGAAGACCACGCTGCTGACATTGTTGTCAGGCTTGAAGAAGGCTGCTGCGGGAACCATTGACATAGACGGCTATAATCCCTACAGACGAGACCCCGGTTTCCTGTCGCAGCTTTATTATCTTCCGGACGAGGTGGCGCCGCAGAATGACAGGGCCGAAAACTGGGCCCGGTACAAAGGCGCATTCTGGCCCGGATTTTCAATGGACAAATTCAACGGGATAATGGAGATCTTCGAGAATGACCCGACAAGGAAGATGAATGCAATGTCCAGCGGACAGCTCAAGAAGACCTACATTTCGTTCGCTCTCGCCTGCGGGACTAAGTATATTTTCCTTGACGAGCCCACCAACGCCCTGGACATCCCTTCGAAGGCCCAGTTCCGCACGGCGATTCTGAAGTATACTTCGGAAGATGCGACAATCGTGATATCCACTCATCAGGTACGCGACCTGGAGGACATCATTGACCCCGTCATCATCCTGGACAGGCAGGATGTCCTGCTCAACGCCTCAATGGAGGAGATTTCTTCGAAACTGTATTTCGACTACAGCAATACGCTTAATCCTTCGAGTCTCTATTCGGAACAGCTGCCTGGCGGTTTCATCCAGGTCTATCCCAATACGGAGAAGAAGGACTGCAAGGTGAATGTGGAGGCTCTCTTCAACACGGTACACAAGAACAAGGAACTGATCAAAGGACTTTTCAGCAATGGACAGAATATTTAATCTCAGACGTTTCGGCCGTTATCTGGCCTGGGACCTGCGCAATGCCAGGAACAACTCCGGCTTTTCCCTGCTTGTCTACGGCATAACGCCAATTTTCATTTTCGTGTTTTACGAGATATGCTGCCTGATATTTGACGGCGGCTTCAGGAACTTTTCCTTCGGATGGAGGATTGGATTCATTTTCGCGCTTGTGGTTCTTTTCACCATGATGAATCCTTCGAAGCTTTACGGGAAGATTACCGACAAGAGGTACGGCTCCGAATTTCTGCTGATGCCGGCGTCGACGCTGGAGAAGTTCCTTTCGATGATTGTGGTGTCTGCCATTGTGATGCCGCTGTGCCTCAGCCTGCTGCTGCTCGTTTCCGATTCGCTGCTTTCGCTCTTTTTCTCCGGACGGTACGGAGAGGCGCTGATTTGCATGGACAAGTCTGTGTTTTTCGGACAGCGCCCGCTCGGAAGCGATGATTCCATAACCATGAACTTGTTCCTGACGTTTCTGTCGTCATGGTGGACCAATGTGTTCGTGTTCACGCTTGGGGCAATCTTTTTCAAAAAGTCCAAAGTGGCAAAGACCATACTTTCATATTTCCTTGTTTCACTCGTGTTGAGCATTATTTTGTCGGCAGTTGTCGTCAATTCGCCTGGAATTGATGATGACATGATTCTCGGGATGCTGCGGGTCGATGATCTTCAGGGCCTGTTGTCAAAAATCAACTTTTTCGTGAATTTTGCGCAGGGAATCGTGTGGGCTGTCCTTCTTGGACTCATTTTCTGGAGGCTCAGAAGCCTAAAACATTGATGCTATGGAATTTGATGCCAATAAACCCATTTATATCCAGATCGCGGACAACATTTCCAACAGGATATTGTCCGGTGAACTGAAGCCCGGCAGCCGTATCCCCTCGGTGCGTGAATGGGGTGCGGGAATCGGAGTCAACCCGAATACTGTCGCGCGTTCATATGAACTGCTTTCCAGTCGCGGAATAATATTCAACCAGCGTGGCATAGGATATTTCGTTTCCAGTGATGCGCTCGAAACGATAAAAAGGTCGGAAAGACAGAAATTCGTCGATGAAGAATTTCCCGCTTTCAGGATGAGAGCGGAACTGCTTGGAATAAACATTAAAGATTTGATAAAATGAAACATTCGGTACTTATCCTGGCGTTTGCCCTGTCGGTATCGCTGATGACCTCATGCAAGTTTTTCAGCGTGTCGGATTCAGGAAACATAAAATTTTATTCCGGAGACTCAGTTACTGCTTCAGGGACTGTCGAGTCGAGGAAGATTGCAGTTGCGGACTTCAATGCTATCGATGTCGGATCCTCCTGCAAGGTGACCTACGTTCCGGGCGAGTGCGGTCTGGAAATCAGGACACATGACAACCTGTTCGACCGTATTGAGACGATTGTCGAGAACGGTGTGCTCAAGATCCGTACGAACTTCTCCCATGTGCGCAAAGTTGATACGCTGGAGATCTTTGTGCAGTCTCCGTATCTGAATTCAGTTTGTGCAAGCGGAGCTGTGGAATTCAATGCTGAAAATGGCCTGACGGCTCAGGATGACTTCGGGCTTGAGGTGAGTGGTGCCGGTGATGTAAGCATCAGGAAGCTGAAGGCTGATGACGTGGACGTCTCCATGAGCGGAGCGGCCAAACTGGACTTTGCCGAGATTGATTGCCGTTACCTCAAGTTTGACATCTCCGGTGCCGGAGACGGAAACGTTACCGGAAAGGCCGCATCGGCCGATGTAAGCATCAGCGGAGCGGGAAAGATAGACCTGAGTGACCTTGAGTGCGAGGATGTCGGCATATTTACCAGCGGAGCCGGCAAGGTGATCGGGCCTAAGGAATGATCTGGCGGTGCCTCAGCCTGCGTGCTTCCTTTTCAGCGGCACTGACGGCGGAATGCTCCTGCCCGGGAACACAGAACACAAGAAACTTCTCCCACAGGTAGTCGACGGCAATGTCGCGGGGGTGCACCAGGTCCGCAGCGTAAAATCTGTAGTCCCTCAGTTCGTCCATCATGATTTCCCATGCGGGAAACAGGTCGGCTGAGGGACTTTTCAGTGCTTTCTGAATACCCAGGTTCAGAAGTGCCTTGGATAGAGTGTTGGTTTCGGCTCCGCTTGAAAGGTATCTGACGGGGGAGACCGTGAAAATGAACTGCTTGTCCGGATGTTCCGTTACGATTCCGTCGGCAATTTCCTCGATCCTTGCGAGCGGAAGCATTTCTCTCGTGAATTCGGAAGCCGGCCGCTTGAGGCAGTTTGAGACAGTCTTCCCGTCTTTCTTCCAGACTCCTGCCGTGCCGAATGTAATGATCACCCTGTTGCAGTCTTGCCAAAATGCGTGGCTTTCACTAAGTGCTCTGTTGGCGTTCTCAAGGAAATCTTCGGGGCATCTTCTCGCAAAGGTGGTATGGTGCTCAAAACTGCAGGTCAGTCCGGCTCCGGCACCCATCTCCACACAGTCATCAATTGTGTATGGCTGCCCGCTGTCGAGCCTGCGGATGGCCGCGAGTATGGATTCCGGGTTGTAGAGCGTTCCGAACGGATTGGCGAGCACACTGAACCCTCCATCCGCCAAATGTGTGGCCATGCTGTCGGAAAAGCAGCTACCAAGGGTAGTGATTCTGTCGTTTCGGGAAATCTGTACCTTGGAGCTTCGCAGCGGTATTTCAGTGATGAGCTTCATTTACTGAAAAGTCAGCGTCTCTGGCGAGAGCCGGGGCAATCAGTTCTTGAAGCTGTGGATCGGCGCCGGAATGCGTCCTTCGCGCCTCACGAAGGCTTCGCAGCTGAACCTGTTGACAGGCATCACGGGAGCATATCCGAGCAGCCCGCCGAATTCCAGATGGTCGCCTACCTGCTTGCCCTGTGCAGGAATGATCCTGACAGCTGTAGTCTTCTGGTTTACCATGCCGATAGCGGCCTCGTCAGCGATGATGCCGGATATTGTGGATGCCGGGGTGTCTCCGGGAATGGCTATCATGTCCAGGCCTACGGAGCAGACGCAGGTCATGGCCTCTAGCTTCTCGATTGTGAGTGCGCCGCATTCGGCCGCGTCAATCATGCCCTGGTCTTCACTCACCGGAATGAACGCACCGCTGAGGCCACCGACATAAGACGAGGCCATCACGCCTCCTTTCTTGACCTGGTCGTTGAGCAGGGCAAGGGCTGCAGTGGTTCCTGGCGCACCGGGCTGTTCAAGCCCAATTTCCTTGAGTATGTCGGCCACAGAGTCACCGATGGCGGGTGTAGGAGCCAATGACAAATCAATTATGCCGAAGGGAATTCCCAGCCTGTGTGATGCCTCCTGTGCTACAAGTTGTCCTACGCGTGTAATCTTGAACGCTGTCTTCTTTATGGTTTCGCACAGGGTCTCAAAGTCCGCTCCGCGCACTTTCTCTATGGTGGACTTGACTACTCCGGGTCCGCTCACTCCGACATTGATGACAGCGTCCGGCTCGGTTATTCCATGGAAGGCTCCTGCCATGAACGGATTGTCGTCTGGAGCATTGCACAGGACCACGAGCTTTGCGCAGCCGATTGAGTTCCTCTCAGCGGTAAATTCTGCGGTTTGCCTGATGATGTTGCCCATCAGCCTGATTGCATCCATGTCGAGGCCGGTCTTGGTCGAGCCTACATTGACACTGCTGCATATCCTTTCGGTGACTGCGAGCGCTTCGGGAATTGACTCGATCAGCAGCTTGTCGGCATGCGTCATGCCTTTTGATACAATGGCCGAATAGCCTCCAAGGAAGTTGATCCCTATTTCGGCAGCCGTTTCGTCAAGGGTGCGGGCAATCTGCACGAAATCGGAAGTTGTGCTGCAGCATCCTGAACCGACGATGGAAACCGGTGTTATGGAGACCCTCTTGTTGACGACCGGCACGCCGAATTCGGCGGAGATCGCGTCGGCAGTGCTGCGCAGGTCAGATGCGAGCTTCAGTATCTTTGTCTTTATCCTTGAGCAGGTATCGTTTACGCTTGCGCCGGCACAGTCGAGCAGGCTGATTCCCATTGTTATGGTACGCACGTCGAGATTCTCCTTCTCGATCATGTCGTGTGTCTCGAATACTTCGCTGATGTTTATCATGGCAGTCAGATTCTGTGCATCTTGTCGAAAATGTCGCTGCGCTGGCAGTGTATCTCGATTCCGAGTTCCGTGGCAAGATCGCCGAGAACCTTGTTGAAAGCCGCGAAGTCCATGTCAAGATTGGTGATGTTCACTATCATCATCATGTTGAAGTAACCCTGGACGATGGTCTGGGCAATGTCGAGAATTCCTACCTTGTGGTCTGAGATGCATGTGCAGATTTTGGCTATGATGCCTATGCTGTCCTTGCCGACAGCGGTGATGATTGCCTTGTTCATTTCAGTTGGCTGTCAAATTTTGCAGGTTCAAATATACGCAAATTTTCATCAAATGTGAACTGTCGGCCGGATCTCGGGAATGTACGGTGAAGCACAAAAGATATGTCCGTTGGTGCTAATCGTTGTATTTTTAGTAAATTTGCATTCTTGTCGTGTGCGTCCGTTGCAGTGTCGGCATATGCGAACGGGGAAGTGCAAAACAGCCTTTGTCCAATTCAAGGATGCGCCCGAATTTGACTGAATTTATGAACCCGCCGCTGTGCGGAAAACATGTTGATAGTATGTTTGCAAAAATCAGTGATTCTGTTCTTTACATAGGCACCGATGACAGGAGTCTTGACCTTTTTGAGAGCCAGTACCCGGTTCCGGCCGGAATGTCGTACAATTCGTATGTTCTGCTGGACGACAAGATTGCGGTACTTGACACTGCCGATGCACGGGAAGGCAGCCAATGGATGACCAACCTGGAAGAGGCTCTTGAGGGCCGTTGTCCTGATTACCTTGTGGTGCATCATCTTGAACCGGACCATTCGGCAATGATTGCCGCCGTGGCGGAAAAGTACCCTTCCATGACCATTGTGTGCTCCCAGATTGCTGCGAGAATGCTTCCGCAATTCTTTGACGGGACGAATTTTGAAGGCCGTTGCCTTGTGGTCGGAGAGGGAGACGGCATTGACCTCGGCCGTCACAGCCTGAAGTTTTTCATGGCCCCGATGGTCCATTGGCCGGAAGTGATGGTAAGCTGGCTGTCGGGTGAGAACCTGCTGTTTTCTGCTGACGCATTCGGGACTTTCGGCACAGTTGAAAGTTGCGGAGGCCTTTTCTGCTCTGATCTCGGGTCCTGGAAAGATGAAGCTGCCAGGTACTATTTCAACATTTGCGGAAAGTACGGAGCACAGGTCGGAAAACTTCTCGACAAAGTCGCGAGCCTCGATGTTTCCGCAATCTGTCCTCTGCATGGTCCGGTGATCCGTGACGTGCCGGGAGCCGCGCAAATGTACCGTCTGTGGAGCAGCTATGCTCCGGAAACAGATGCCGTGCTGGTGGCGTATGCCTCGATACACGGCGGGACGGCTGCATTGGCCTCCAAGCTTGCCGAATTGCTTGAGGCTCGCGGCAAGAAGGTGATACTGAGGGATCTCAGCCGCTGCGATGTGTCATATTCCGTATCCGACGCTTTCCGCTGCAGCCGCGTTGTATTTGCGGCTTCGTCCTATGATGCAGGCGTGTTCCCTCCGATGCACGATTTCCTGTGGCATCTGCAGATAAAGGGCTGGCAGGGTAGGAAAGTTGCTGTGGTGCAGAACGGAAGCTGGTCTCCCACGGCAGGAAGAGCCATCTGCGACATGCTGTCTGCCATGAAGAATATCGAAACCGTCGCGGATACAATGACAATACGCAGCCGCATGCATTCCTGCGACCTTCCTGCTCTCGAATCATTGGCTGCCGCCATAGCTGAATAGAAGCTTTCGAAGTCTGCCTGTTCCGTGGCACGATTTTGGAGATATCGGTAGTCAACAGTTTCGAGAAACAATTTTTTTCATAAGCAACATTATTTCAGACCCGGTTTCTAACCACCGGGTCTTTTTGCGTCCTGTTCCGAATTGTCAGGATGTTTTGTTATTTTGCAGTCGATTTTGAAATATCGTGAAAATGAAAATAGTTTTTCTTGATGCGTCAACATTGGGGGATACCCCGATGGACGAAATAAAGTCTCTTGGAGAATATGTGGCATATCCTTTCAGCACCCGGGAAGAGGCGCTGCAGCGTGTCGGGGACTGTGATGTCCTTATCATAAATAAGGTGAAAGTGGACCAGGAGCTGATATCGGCAGCCCCGAAGCTGAAACTGATATGCGAGGCGGCTACAGGAGTCAACAACATCGACCTCAAGGCTGCGGAACGCAGGGGCATACCTGTACGCAATGTTGCCGGATATTCCACTGATTCTGTGGTTCAGGCGACTTTCACGCATCTTCTGTCGCTTGTCGGCAATGCTCCATATTTCGATGAATACGTTAAAAGCGGGAAGTATTCGTCCGGAAGGATCTTTACCGACGTGAGCCATCCGTTCACTGAGCTTTCAGGCAAGACAATGGGCATAATAGGCATGGGTGCCATAGGCACAAAGGTGGCATCGGTCGCTTCTGCATTCGGGATGAATGCCGTGTATTTTTCCACTTCCGGCACAGGCCATTGCACTGAGTATCCGAGCCTTCCACTCGCGAAGCTGTTGTCCGTGTCGGATGCCGTCAGCGTCCATGCTCCACTGAATGAAAGGACCGCAGGACTCATCGGGGAGCCTGAACTCAGGATGATGAAACCGACTGCAGTGCTGCTCAACCTCGGAAGGGGAGGGATAGTCGACGAAGCCGCGCTGGCAGCCGCTGTCGACTCAGGCACAATAGCCGGGGCAGCCCTGGATGTCTATGTGAGCGAACCGCTTCCGGCCGACAGCCCGCTGATGCATCTGAAGCATCCGGAAAGGTTCCGCTTCTCTCCGCATACTGCCTGGGCCAGCAGGGAATCGCTCGTGCGTTTAGTATCAAAGGTTGCGGAAAACATCCGCAATCAGAACAGGTAGCCGGTGTTGATGTAGAACGATCCGGTGCCGTCCTGATTGTAGAGAGGATGGTTCTTGGGGTAGAAGTGGGATATCGGCATTCCGTATTCGAAGGCCACGATGAAATTTTCGTTCATTATGAACCTCAGGCCAGTGCCCACGGTTATGTGAGGAGTGTCGTGTCCCTGGCCCTTGGCCATGTAGGCCTCATAGGCCTCCCTGTATTCTTCTTTTCCCTTGAAACTCATGTCACGTCCGCGTGTCACCATCGTTCCGTCGCTGAAGGCGCTCAGACCGAAGGATATGTTCTGGTTCCACAGGTTGAAGCGCACGAATCTCCAGCGGAGTTCGGCGGTGTATGTCGCCATGTCCAGGCCTACCACCCTGTTGCGCATCACGCCTCTGACTGTACGGTAGCCTCCCATGCCGTCCTTGTCGCAGTTCTCTCCCATGACGGTTATGTACGGCAGCACGTAATAAGGCGAGTAATTGCCGAAAGCTCCCTCGTAATTGATCCTGTAGGCGAAGGTCAGCACATCGTTGCCGATGATGGGGAAATATTGCCTTAGGGTGATGGCGTAGCGGTAGAACGGGTTTTCGGTGCCGAGCCACGACGGGGCCGCAATGATGTGCCCTTCGGCCCATATGCCCCTGGTTGGTGCGCCTTCCTTGTCCCTTGTGTCGTAGACCAGGCCGAGCCTGAGGCTGCTCGTGAATCCACCGTCGGCTTCTTCCTCGCCGATAAGGCCCCAGTTGACGTAGTCCTGGAAGAGTGTGGACTGCGTGTCAGGATAAAGATTGTATTCGTCCTTTCCCTTGTTGATGCTGGCCCTGTCTATTGCCCCCTCCTTGAACCAGCTGAAATGATATCCGGCTTCCCACTGAAGGTGTTCGGTGATGTTGCCGATGAAGTCGGTCTTCCCGAGAATCTGAACCCGGTCGACCCGATAGAAAGGAGTATATATGTATTTCTCCGGATCCTGCCAGTTCTTCTTGTTGTCCTTTCCGACGGCGACCCTCTCCTGGTCAAACCATGAGCTGTAGCCGTTGAACCCGTAGAAGTCCATGGCCTTGTCCACGGATGCCGTGAGAGCGGAAGACCACCGTATACCGGGAATCAGCGTCTTGTTGTCGTACATCAGGGTGTAAAGTTGTGAGCCCTTTGTGAAGAACGAAGCTTCAAGATAAATTTTGGATCCGTAGTTGGGGTAAAGTGTCCCGTCTCCGTAGTTGTAGATATTGAGAATAGCCCCGTACTGGAAGCCTTTGTCCGCATCGTAAGCGATGGCCGGCAACGGTCCGAAGTTGTATCCGGTTTTCACGATCTCGCTGTCCTGTGCTTTCGCCGTGGTGCCGAGCACCAGGGCGCAGAGAAGAGGAATGATTCTTTTCATCTTTTCGTGTCTATTATCAGATTCTCGTAAAAATTCAGCAGTTGTGATGAAATCCACCAGAAAGGCAGGAATATCGGCAGCAGCAGCCTGAATGCGAAAAAGACTGTATGGGCCCATGCCTTGTCCTTCATCTTGTGAAGAATGATTACTGAAGGTAGCCAGATGGGGAATGAACATGCCCATGCTGCGGCAAAAAACGGAAGCGAAAGCACTGCTGCGGCCGCGCGGAGTACAATCAGATCGTGTCTCCTTTCAGGAATTCGGTCGATCAGTGCGAGGATGCGTCCCTGCAGCTCGTCACACAGATCCTTCCATACGCGGGAATCGCAGTCATGTTTGTGAGAAGCCATGAAACTGCTGATCTCAAACGGCTTTCCTATTCTTACGGCGGCTCTTCCGGTCTGTCTGGTGAAATATTCGTAGTCGATTCCGACGGGAACGATATATACAGGAATCCCGAGCTCGTCAGATGCCGATTTTGCTATGCGGAAGATCCCTTTGTGCACGGGCATCATGCCCCGCTGCGGCCGGTGCGCACCTTCGCTGAACAGGCAGAACGGCATGCCGTGACTGAAACATTCTGTTATCTCCTCGAAGGTTTCGTAGTTCTTGACGACTTCCTTGAGTCCGTCGCGCTCACGGGCTATGGGCAGAATCTTGAGCCATCGTAGCGCCGCGGCAATTCTGGGCCTCCTGAAGATGTCCATTCGTGCGCCGAAGCCTATGGGCTTGTGGCTGATGAGCAGGACGAGCAATGCGTCCATCAGCGCGCAGCGGTGATTGGGCGCCAGCATTATGGCTCCGTCCGCCGGAAGATTTTCGCGTCCTTCCACCTTGACGGAAGAGAAAGAGGCTCGTGTACAGAAGTCGACATAATATCTGCCTATTCCGTACCAGAAACTGTGTGTCCAGATCTTTCTCACCGTGCTGAGCGTTTCCTGCGGTCACTGAGGTTGAATATGAGGGCTACCGTAAGTCCGCTTATGATATGCCATATTCCCCACCATGCGGTAATGACCAGGGTCCCGCCGTGGGGAGGGAAGTCTGCGAAGATTGACGTTCCGAGCAGCAGGACCAGTCCGAGGCCGCTGTTCTGTATTCCTGTCTCTATCGTGATGGTGCGGCGGTCGACGGGCGGAAGCCTGAATGCGGAACTGTTCGCGAAGCCCAGAAGCAGTGCCAGCAGGTTGTGGAGAAGCACAACCAGGAAAATGTACTTGATGCACTTCAGGAATGCGTCAATGTTCCCGACGAAAGACAGCACTATCATTGCAATGAAGAAGATGATGCTGAATATCTGCAGCGGCTTCTTGAGCTTGTCGGCCACTTTCGGCAGATACTGGGCAGTGAGAATTCCCAGCGTGAGAGGAATCCCGAGCAATATGAATATGGTCTTGAATACGTCCCAAAGCGGAATCGACAGCTGAGGTACCTCTCCTGCGATGTGAGACAGGTTCATGTAGAGGTTGCCGTAGAACCAGAAGTTGAAAGGTGTGGTGAATATTGCAAGGGCGGTGCTGATTGCCGTAAGGCTTACCGAAAGTTCTATGTTGGCCTTTGACAGGGAACTTATGAAGTTGGAGATGTTCCCTCCCGGGCATGAGGCCACCAGTATCATTCCCATTGCCATCGTCCAGGAGATGGAAGAGCCGAGGGCAAGCGCAAGCAGAAAAGTGAAGAGCGGAAGAAGAATGATCTGGCTGAAGGCTCCGACCAGGACGGACTTGGGTTTTCTGAATATTTCGGCGAGTGCGACGCCATACATCACGAAGGCAAGTACTATGTTGATGGTGTTCATGCCTCCGGCATTGAGGGTCACGTCAATTCCGTCGATCAGCGAGACGATTTCGGGTTTCATAATACACATCTTAAATCCGGCCGCAAAGATACCAAAAATTATCATATTGTTCCCGGTGGAATGTGTCCGTATGGTTGTCCGGAGAGCGCAGGGCCATCCCGGCTGAGCAGAATGGGGCTGCAGAATAAACCTGCTGATATTGAGGGGAAGAAAAGATTATTAAAATTTTTTCAAAAAAATTTTGCAGAATAAAGAAATTGTTCTACCTTTGTACTCGGGATGAGCAAGTGACCGTTCTGGCCCGTCAACCTATTGGTTATTAGTTTTAGTGTTATTAATTATGTGGTTAGTGTGAGTTGTTGCCGGGAGGTCACAACTCATTTCTTTTTTTATGTCTGCCCGAAAGGCAGATTTTTCATTTTGCAGTGATTTCTGTTAGCCTGCCGCTGACCGGGTGCCTGAATCTTATCGATTCCGCGTGCAGGTACATGCGGTCTGCCGGGGATCCTCCATACAGCATGTCTCCCTTGATCGGGTGCCCGAGGCCTGCAGAATGAGCTGCGTGCACCCGGATCTGGTGCGTGCGGCCTGTAAGGGGATGAAAAAGTATGTCGATCTCACCGTCTGGAAAAATTTCCAGCACTTTGTATTCCGTGACCGCGGGCCTTCCGGTGAGTCTGTCAACGATCTGCCTTGGCCTGTCATAGTAGTCCGGAGACAGCGGAAGTGCTATTGTGCCCTGGAGTGACCTCCTGAACGGAGTGCTTCCGGAGCTCAGCCTTGCCCTGTATGTCTTGAAGATTTCCCTTTTGGCGAACTGCTTTTCGATTGCGGCCTTGCACTCCGGTGTTCTTGCCCATACCATGGCGCCGGAGGTGTCCATGTCTAGCCTGTGGCAGGAATAAACTTCGCCGTATCTTGCGGAGAGCCAGTCCATCAGGGACTTGACTCCGGTCCTTCCGGGCACGGAAAGCATTCCGGCCGGCTTGTTGACACATATTATATAGTCATCGCAATACAGTATCTCCGGCTCTTTCCCCTCGTATTCCTTGTCAAGAGGATTGGGCTCAACTTCCAGGCCCTGCATCATGAAACTCAGAAGCGGCCCGCACTTGCCGAAACATGCAGGATAGAAATGCCCATGCTGCCGGACTTCAGAAGAATGGTCCGCTCCATACCAGAATTCTCCCATTGCCAGAGGCTGCATGCCGTTCAGGTATGCGTACTGAAGCAATTTCGGCGCAGCACATTCTCCCGTGCCTCCGGGTGGCACCATTCCGCGTGAGGCAAATATCTCCTTGACCGAGCGGCATTCTCCTCTGGCATTGAGTACACGGTACTGGCAGAAGAGCCAGTCCTGCAGCTGTGCGGATGCATGGCTCTTTGCAATTCCGTCCGGCATCGAGGATATTTCTGCCTCCCTGTGCCTGAAATATCCCTTAGGATTGCTGTAGTCAAAAATTGGCGGCACGAATCCGTCAAGGAGTGCGTGTCCTCCTGCGAGTCCGCTGAATGCGTTGAGACAGCCGCGGTCCGTAAGCAGCACGCCGAGCATCTTGCCTTCGGAAAATAGACTCCGAAGTCTCGTGTCTGCATCGACACGGGCTGTCAGGGCCTTTGAGGCCTCGACTGTTTCCGGTGCCGGGTTGTAGCGGAAAGGGTAGGTGAACATCCTGCCGTCGCGCCGGGCGTCAAATGAAATTCTTCAGTTCCTGCCAGATCCGGTGAACCGGCAGGCCCATAACATTATAGAAGGAGCCTTCGATCCGTGAAATTCCCACATAACCTATCCATTCCTGAACTCCATAGGCTCCGGCCTTGTCGTAGGGCTTGAATTTGTCGATGTAGGTGTCGATTTCGCTGTCTTCGAGCCTGCAGAATTCCACGAGTGTTGACACGCTGAAGCATTTCTCAGAACGGCAGTCACGGATTGTCACGGCCGTGACCACTTCGTGGGTCCTGCCCGAGAGCATGTGCAGCATCGTTTCGGCCTCTTCGCGTGAATGCGGCTTCCCGAGTACCTTGCCGTCAATTATTACGACCGTGTCGGCGGTGATCAGGATTTCGTCATCCTCGAGCGGCCTGTGGAAGCCGTGGGACTTGCCCAGGCTCATGTCCACCGGCACACGGTGCGGCTCCACTCCCGGTTCAGAGGATTCCTCGAAGGTGTTTCCGGTGTCGACCGTGAACTCGAGCTGCAGTCCGGCGAGGAGCTCCCTGCGCCTGGGAGAGTTGCTTCCGAGAATGATTCTTCTGTTCTCAAGCATTGTCCTAGTAGATCTGGTTGAACTTGTCCTCGTCGAAATGCCATTTGTCCTGGGCCTTCAGGATAAGTTCTATGCCTTCCCTGAGGCAACCGCGTCCTCCCGGCCTCTGGGTGACATAGTCGGCGGCATCCTTTGCCTCCTGGACAGCATCGGCCGGAGCAATGCCGAATCCGCATGCACGGAGCACCTGTGTGTCGGGAATGTCGTCACCGAAATATGCGACTTCGGACGGGTCGAGGTTGTTCTTTTCGCAGAATTTGCGGAAAGTCGCGAGCTTGCCGCGCACTCCGAGATAAAGGTTCTCTCCCTTCACGCCCATGTGCTGGCAACGGCTGCTGAGTGCGGGGGTATCACCTCCGGAAATCACTGCCATGGTGAATCCCTTCAGGGCTGCCACGCGGGATGCAAATGAGTCCTTGGCGTCAACTGCCCTGACGAGGTCGTCCATTCCGGGGCCGACCGGTATGATCATACCGTTGGTCAGGACTCCGTCGATGTCGTAGGCGATGGCCTTTATTTTCTTAAGATTTTGTTCCATTGGGCGTGATGTCTGCGAGGTTCAACGTGGTTCCCTTGGGCTCCGATGGCTTCGCGGGATTGATGGGGCCGAACTTGGCCTCGTATTTTGAGATGTTGTCGTAGAGGACGTTAAGCAGGTTCTTGCAGTTCTCCGGGGTCATGATGACCCTGTTGGTGATTTCCGCCTTGCCCATCAATGGCAGTCTTGTGGCGAAATCGATGATGAACTCGCCTTTTGAGTGTCCTACTATCGCGAGGTTGGAATATGAGCCCTTGAGGACTTCAGGCCTGACCTCGATGTCAATCTGCTGTTTCTTTTCGTTGTCCATATGATTTCATGTAATTGTTGTCCGTCCTGTGGCGGAGGCAAATTTAGTCATTAATGGCTGAATTATTAAAAAAATATCTCCAAAATGACTATCTTCGCGAACTATGGACATTGATGCAAAATACAACCCCGCAGAAGTCGAGGACAAATGGTATGCTTATTGGGTGGAGAACAGGTGTTTCCACTCCGAGCCTGACAACAGGGAACCTTATACTATAGTGATACCCCCGCCAAATGTGACGGGCATTCTTCATATGGGCCATGTGCTCAACAATACCCTCAATGACGTGCTGATCCGCAAGGCTCGCATGGACGGCAAGAACGCCTGCTGGATTCCCGGTACTGACCATGCCAGCATCGCGACCGAATCCAAGGTTGTGGCGCGCCTTAAGGAAAAGGGTATCTCCAAGGATGACCTGACGCGTGAGGAATTCCTGAAATATGCCTGGGAATGGAAGGAGGAGCACGGAGGGATAATCCTGCAGCAGCTGCGCAAGCTCGGTGCTTCCTGCGACTGGGACCGCACCCGCTTCACGATGGAGCCCGAGCTGACCGATGCGGTGACCGCCACATTCTGCTACTTCTACAAGAAGGGAATGATATACAGGGGAGTGCGAATGGTCAACTGGGACCCGGTTGCGCTCACTGCCATCAGCGACGACGAGGTGATCCACAAGGACACCAAGAGCCATTTCTATTATCTTAAGTACCGCATAAGCGACGGAGCCGGTCATCCGACAGAAGATTATGTCACAATCGCGACGACCCGCCCCGAAACGATCATGGCCGATGCTGCCGTCTGCATAAATCCTTCGGACGAGCGCTATCACCACCTCCGCGGAAAGAAGGTCCTTATTCCTCTGATCGACAGGGAAATACCCATCATTGAGGATGACTATGTGGAGACGGATTTCGGCACGGGCTGCCTGAAGGTCACGCCGGCACACGATGCCCATGACTATGAGATAGGTCTCCGTCACAATCTTCCTGTGCTCGAGATCATCGACGACAAGGGCCGCCTGAACGAGAAGGCGCAGATACTTGTGGGGGAGGACCGTTTCGTTGCCCGCAAGAAGATTGTCGGAATGCTCGAGGAGGCCGGCGCGCTTCTCAAAGTTGAAGAATATACTTCCCCCGTGGGCTATTCGGAGCGCACAGACGCCGTAATTGAGCCGAAGCTCTCGGCGCAGTGGTTCCTTAAGATGGACAAGCTGGCGGCAATGGCGCTTGAAAGCGTTGAATCCGGAAAGATAAGGCTGATTCCCGACAAATACCGCAATACCTACCGCCACTGGATGGAGAATGCCCATGACTGGTGCATCTCCAGGCAGCTTTGGTGGGGACAGCGCATACCGGCATATTATCTGCCCGACGGCAGCATTGTAGTCGAGGAAACTCCTGAGCTGGCACTGGAGGCGGCGAGAAAGAAGGACCCTTCGCTCACTGCCGCTGACCTGCGTCAGGATGAGGATGTGCTTGACACATGGTTCTCAAGCTGGCTTTGGCCCATTTCCGTTTTTGACCCCAAGCGGCCAGGACATCCCGAGCACAAGCCCAACAGGGACCTGTCATACTATTATCCCACAAATGATCTTGTGACCGGCCCTGACATCATCTTCTTCTGGGTCGCCAGGATGATAATGGCTGGTGACGAGTTCATGGGTGAGGTGCCGTTCCACAACGTGTACTTTACCGGAATCGTCCGTGACAAGCTTGGCCGAAAGATGAGCAAGACCCTTGGCAACAGCCCGGACCCTCTTGACCTTATTGCAAAGTATGGTGCTGACGCGGTAAGGCTCGGCATGCTGCTGTGCTCTTCTGCCGGAAACGACATTCTCTACGATGAGTCTCAGGTTGAGCAGGGACGCAACTTCTGCGGCAAGATATGGAACTCATGGAGGCTTGTCAACGGCTGGAACGTCGACGAGAAGGCCGAACAGCCCGAGGAGGCGAGAATTGCCGTCAAGTGGTTTGACAACCAGTTGTCAAGGACCATCGAGGCAGTGGAGGATCATTATTCAAAGTTCCGCATCAGTGATGCCCTGATGGCAGTGTACAAGCTTTTCTGGGACGACTACTGCAGCTGGTATCTTGAGCTTGTAAAGCCTGCCTACGGGACTGCAATCGACGGAATTACCTATTCCGCAACGCTGACTTTCTTCGAGAAACTGCTGAAACTTGTGCATCCCGTGATGCCTTTCATTACCGAGGAGCTGTGGCAGTCGATGGAGCGCCGCACTCCCGGGGATACCATCATGTTCCAGCGCACACCGGTTGCCGGTCCGTATGATTCGGCTTTCCTCGCCAGTTTCGATGCGGCAAGGGAGGCGATTATTGCCATCCGCGGCATTCGTGCACAGAAGCAGATATCCCCGAAGGAAGCGCTCAAGCTTTTCATTGACGGAGACTTCAGTGAGGAACTGCTCCCTGTGGTGAGAAAGTTCGCTAATATCTCGGAGTTCGGCAAGGGAAGTGCCGAGGGAGCTTCGGTGTCATTCATTGTCGGTACCGTCAAGATGAGCATTCCTCTGGAAGGACATATCGATGCCGGAGAGGAGAAGGCCAAACTTGAGGCTGAACTTGACAGGCAGCGCAGGTTCCTTGCATCCGTCAGGGCGAAACTTGGCAATGAGAAATTCGTTTCCCATGCGCCTGAGGCAGTCATCGCCGCCGAACGCAAGAAGGAGGCAGACAGCCTTGCACGCATTGAGGCTCTGGAGGAGTCGCTGAAATCTTTGGATTAACCCCAAAACAGTTGAGATATGCTTGTTTATCCTATGATGATCGGCGTTTGGGAGATTGTCGCGATTGTTTTCATAATCGTGCTCCTCGTCGGAGGGAAGAAGATACCCGAATTGATGAAGGGCGTCGGCAAGGGCGTCAGGAGTTTCAAGGAGGGACTGAACGGCATTGAGGAAGAGGTGAACAGAAGCGGTAATTCGCCGAAAGAGGAAAAGACCGCTTCTTCCGACGGCAAGGCCGGCGGTTCCGGCGACAAGACCGGGAATTCCGCTGCTTAGGAAGGGTGGCTGACAGGGGCAACACCGCCGAGATGTCCTTTTGGGAGCATCTCGATGTGCTCAGGGGTCTGATATTCCGTGTCCTGGGCGTTGTCTGCGTACTCTCCTGTCTTGGCCTTGTATTCAAGGAACAGCTCTTCAGGGTGATTCTGGCCCCATCCAGTCCTGACTTTTTCATGTACAGGCTCATGGGGGCTGATTTCAGCATGGAGCTGATCAATGTGGACATCAGCGCACAGTTTTTTGTCCACATAAAGGCTTCTTTTGCGGCTGGACTGATCCTGGGGTTTCCTTACCTGGTATGGGAGATCTGGAGGTTTATCGTGCCTGCGTTGTATGCGTATGAGAAAAAGGCCGTGAAAAAGGCCTTTTTCCTGTCGTCCGGCTTGTTTTATGTCGGGGCCGCTGTCGGATATTTCGTGATTCTTCCTTTCTGCCTGCAGTTTTTCATGAACTACAATGTCAGCCCGGAAATTGCAAACACGGTGACTCTGCGCTCTTACATGTCGATGTTCAATTCCATGGTGTTCCTTATGGGAATTGCCTTTGAGTTCCCTTCGGCGATACTGCTGCTGTCGACTCTCGGAGTTTTGGACAAGACTATCCTGAAACGCGGCAGAAAATATGCGTTCATTGTTCTGCTGATCGTAGCCGCCTTCATTACGCCTACAGGTGACCCCCTGTCGATGCTGGTGCTGGCTGCTCCCCTCTATCTTCTGTATGAATTGTCGATAATGCTATGTTCGTCTCGAAGGAACCCCTGATTCAGAGTGTAGGCTGCGTGAACTGGCCTGACATATTTCCCGACAAGCCTGAGGTCAAGTTTGAAATAAGCTGCAGCGGAAGGGAAATTCTGCTGCATTTCAGGGTATGCGAGCCTGTCACAAGGGCTGTTTGCTCAAATGACAGGGAGAACATGTGGGAGGATTCCTGCGTGGAATTTTTTTTCGCGCCTTGCGACGACGGCCTGTATTACAACTTCGAGTTCAATTGCATAGGAAAACTTTACCTGTGCTGCGGCAGCGGGAGAAACGGAAGGACATTCCTTCCGCAGGAGGCTTATTCGCTCGTGAGGCGCCGGAGCAGTCTGGGTTCCGAGCCGTTCGGCCTGCGCGAGGTTCCCGAATGGGAATTGGAAGTGGCAATACCGGTACAGGCGCTTTCCTTTCATGACCTCATGAGTTTCAGCGGGCTGCACGCTTCCGGCAATCTTTACAAGTGCGGAAACATGCTCCCGCGCAGGCATTACCTGAGCTGGGCTCCCGTTGCGGCTCCGGCTCCAGACTTTCACCGTCCCGATTGCTTCGGCAAGATTGATTTTGACACTTTTTGAACAACATAACTGACTGCCAAGATGGTTTCGATTGAAGATGTGACAGTTGCATACGGCGGCTACGTGCTGCTCGACAAAATAAATTTTCATATAAGCGACAACGACAAGATCGGTCTTGTCGGAAAGAACGGCGCGGGGAAATCCACTGTGCTCAAGCTGATATGCGGTCTGCAGACTCCGACTTCGGGAAGGATAGACAAGCCGGCAGACCTGAGCATCGGTTACCTGCCTCAGATAATGGATCACCACAAGGGCAGGAGTGTTCTGGAAGAAGCTCTGACGGCGTTTGATGCCACCGCTGAACTTGAGAGGGAGATTGCCGACGTCACCAGGGAACTCGAGACAAGGACCGACTATGAGTCCGACGAGTATTCCGCCCTGATAGAAAGACTCACAAGCCTGCAGGACAGGCTTGACATAAGCTACAGCGAACCTCCTGAGGTCCAGGCACGCAAGACTCTTCTCGGCCTCGGTTTCCGGGATGATGAACTCGGACGCAGGACGGAGACCTTCTCTCAGGGATGGAACATGCGTATTGAGCTGGCAAAGATTCTGCTGCGCAAGCCCAAGCTCATGCTGCTTGACGAGCCTACCAATCACCTTGACATTGAGTCAATAGAGTGGTTTGAGGACTATCTTAAGGGGAACCGCTGCTCTCTGCTTCTGGTGAGCCATGACAGGAGGTTTCTTGACAATGTGACCAACCGCACCGTGGAAATCATGCTCGGTCATGTGCACGACTACAAGGTTCCCTACAGCAAGTATCTGGAACTCAGGGCAGAGCGGCTGCAGCAGCAGACTGCGGCATACGAGAATCAGCAGAAGATGATCCAGAAGACCGAGGAATTCATCCAGGCGTTCCGCTACAAGCCCACGAAGTCCAATCAGGTGCAGTCAAGGATCAAGGCGCTCGAGAAACTTGACAGGCTGGAGATTGACGAGACCGACAATGTGAAGCTCACGGTCAAGTTCCCTCCTGCTCCACGTTCCGGGGATGTCGTGTTCCGGGGAACGGACTTGACGGTCGGCTATCCGGGGAAGGTCGTGTTCAGCCATGCTAACATTGAGATAAAGAGGGGAGAGAAGGTCGCTTTCATCGGAAGGAACGGCGAGGGAAAAACGACCATGATGCGTGTGGTCGCGGGAGAGCTGAGCCCGATTTCCGGCGAGGCCTGGCTTGGATACAATGTCGAGATCGGATATTATGCCCAGAATCAGGAGGATGTGCTTGACAAGAACGATACGGTGTATTCTACGCTTGACCGCATAGCCGTCGGTGACATTCGGACAAAGCTGCGTGACATCCTGGCTCAGTTCCTGTTCCGCGGTGAGGACATCGACAAGAAGGTCTCTGTATTGTCAGGAGGGGAGCGTGCCCGTCTTGGAATGGCCAAGCTGATGCTCCAGAGTCACAATCTGCTGGCCCTCGATGAACCCACGAATCATATGGACATCAAGTCCAAGGACATACTGAAGCAGGCCCTGAAGGCTTTCGACGGCACTTTGATTGTTGTCTCTCATGACCGTGATTTCCTGGACGGACTGGTGGACAAGATGTACGAATTCCGCGACGGGAAGGTTACGGAGCATCTCGGCAGCGTGAGCGACTTCCTGGAGAAGCGCAAGATTGAGGACCTGAAGGAGCTTGAGCGGAAATTTACCGTGCAGCCGTCCGCGTCTGACGACAAAAAGGAAGCAAAGTCTGTCCGCAAGGCCGCTGACGAAGAAAGGCGACAGTACAGCAGGGAAGATAGAAAGAAAAAGAACAGAATTTCTTATCTTGAAGCCGAAATCGGCAAACTCGAGGGGAGGATGAAGGAAATTGAGTCCGTGCTCTCGGCTCCCAAGAGCACGGATGACATTATGGAGCTCACGCGCAGCTATCTTGAGCTCAAGCGTGAACTCGACACCATGACCGAAGAGTGGGCCGAACTGATGGAGGATTGATCATGATACCAAGATTCAGTAATTTTCTGCCCTTCGTGGCAGTGTTTGCCTCTGCCGGAATCCTGAGTGCGCAGACTGTGCAGCTCAACCGTGATCTTGAAGCTTTTTCGCGCGTGGAGGTCTCCGGTTCGTTCCTTGTCGAGATGCATGAGGGACAGGATTATTCTGTCAGCATTACGGTTGATGAAATGCTTCAGAACTATGTCCAGGCCTATGTTGAAGGCGGAAAGCTCAAGGTATATCTTGACGAGAAGAAACTGTCTCCCGATGTCCGCAGACACTATCGCAGCCGGATGTCGGACGAGCCTGTGCTACGTGCCGGAATAACTGTTCCTCCGGTCATCCGGTCCTTGTCGATGGACGGAAATACGGTTCTCGAGAGTATTTCGGGCAATGTTTTTTCCTCTGATTCGGCAAGGTTTTTCCTGTCAGGAGAATCAAGGATAGCCGACATGTCGCTGAAGGGCAGCGACAATGTCCAGATAAGGCTTGACCGGCGCAGCAGTGCTGATTTATCGGTGGAATGTTCCGGTTTCCATGCCGAACTGAACGGAAGTTCCAATGCAGAGTTCAATGCGGAAT
Source organism: uncultured Bacteroidales bacterium (assembly GCA_902491795.1). GTDB lineage: Bacteria > Bacteroidota > Bacteroidia > Bacteroidales > UBA932 > Cryptobacteroides. The sequence goes on from CABUIX010000015.1 coordinate 34,205, forward strand.
GCAGTGAGGGCTCCGTTGTCATGACGGCAAACTCTTCCTGTGTATGGAATGGAAAGACCGATGATCTGAAAGTTCATGCGAGAGGCACCAGCCGTTCGATATTGAACGGCGAAAGCGCATCGGCGGAGTATGTTGTCGCAGGTTCGGCGGACATCAATGCCGAGAATTTGGAAGTCGTTGACGCCAAGGTGGACATGACCGGATTCTGTTCCCTGACGCAGTCTGCTTCAGGCAGCCTGTTCCTGGAAATGAGCAACGGTGCACGTCTGGTCTACAAGAATTCTCCTGTATTCTTCATCAGTTCAGTGAAGAATTCCAGCATCTTACGTTATTTTGATGATCCGACGAACAGCTACGATGACAGTAATAGACGCACATTGTGACGCTCCTTCCCAGATGTCCAGACTGAGAAACTACAGACTGGACAATCCGGATGCACAGGTTGATTTTCCGAAGATGCTTCGCGGGGGAGTGAACGCCTCCTTTTTTGCCGCATATGTCCCGGCTGACCTTGAAGGGGAGGCTGCGACTGCACATGCGGAGAGACTGCTTGACATTCTTGACCGCCAGATGGCGGAGAATGCGGATATTGCGGCATACGCGCGCTGCGCAGGAGGAATCGGCAGAAACCGGCGGGCCGGCAAGATTTCCGTCATCGCCTGCATCGAGAACGCTTCTGCTCTGAACGGCTCACTGGAGCGTCTGAAATATTTCTACAAACGGGGAGTGCGGTACATTACCCTTACCCACAGTGCTGACAATGATGTGGCCGACAGTTGTACCGGCCATGGCCGCTGGGGTGGTCTGAGTCCTTTCGGGCGCGAACTGGTGCCGGCCATGAACCATATCGGTATGCTGATTGACCTGGCTCATTCCTCGGAGTCAACGATGAAGGATGTAATCGGACTTTCTGCGCATCCTGTCGCATACACTCACGGATGTTGCCGTTCCCTTGCCTCGCACAAAAGGAACATTTCAGACGAAATGATCCGTGCAATCAGCGAACACGGTGGTGTGGTGTGCATAAGCATATATCCATGTTTTCTGGATGATGAGTTCGTGCGCGTTCTTGATGAATCAGGCCTGGAGTCACAGATGTCGGTCGAGTCGGAATTCATCAAGGATCCAGGGAATCCGGAAAAAATTGCCGCATGGGCAGAAGTCAGAAAGCGCCTTGCCGCGTTGCCGAGACCTTCGGTTTCAAGAGTGGCCGATCATATTGAGCATGCCGTTAGTGTGGGCGGAATTGACCATGTGGGCATCGGAACTGACTATGACGGAATAGAGGTCACGGCTTCTGGACTTGAGGACATATCAGGATTCGGCCTGATTTTCGATGAACTGCGCAAGCGGGGATTCTCGCGCAGAGACATCACAAAAATTGCGGGAGAGAATATGCTGAATCTGATGAAAATAGTCAGAAAACGCGTTTAACATTTTTGTTATAAGTTAAAACAAAAATGTTAAATTGATTGTTTTTCAATCTGTTCTGCCATAAACTCCAGTGCTGCCTTTGCGAATTGGCGGATGTTGCCTTTTCTGCCGAGATTGCAGTTGTAGATTTCAGTTGAAGTGCCGTTCGGCCCGCTGGCAGCTATCCATACGGTGCCTTCAGGGTAGTGTCCGTCTCCGCCTTCCGCAAGTCCGGTTGTCGCGACTGAATAAGTGCTTCCGGTAACGCGTCTGATTCCTTCGGCCATGGCTGCTGCCACTTCGGAACTCACGACTCCGAATCTCTGTATTGTTTCGGCCGGGACACCGAGAATTTTTTCCTTGACGGGTATTGCGTACGAGGTTACTGATCCCAGATAATATTCGGATGATCCGGAAACTGTCGTGATCAGGTGGGATATCTCTCCGCCGGTGCAGGATTCGGCTGCGCTCAAGGTTTTCCCGCTCCCTTTAAGCATCGAGGCAATCTTGTATTGTATTTTCTGTTTCATCATTGCTTGTTTTTGTCACGGACTGTGTCTGGTCTCCGGCTTTCTGGAGCCTTTTCAGTATTCTGCGCACTATGCCAGGACCTTCACGTACGAGTCCGGTCCGCACTTCAATAAGCGCAGCTCCGGCATTCAGTGCCTCCAGCGCCTGCTCCGGGGTGTCTATATGGTTGTTGGCGATCAGAGCCAGCCGCCCTTTCGAAAGCTCGTGAATGTGCTTGAGCTGATTCAGGTCACGTGTCTCGATTCCGTCGATGCTGTTCAGCCTGCAGTAGCCTACAATGTCCTCGAGCTGGTTGCCTGTCAGAGTAGGGGGAATCTTCAGAACTATCGGCCGGTAGACCGGTTCGGCAATTCTCGCGTCAAGAAGCGGCCCGACCTGGTCTGTAGAAAAATCTTCAGGCAGCTCAACAACGAAAAAGTCACAGAAATCGTAGGCCAGAGTGAAGGCTGTCAGGTAGTCGGTGGCGATGCATGCAGCGAGTATGTTGTGCTTTGGATCCTCATGAAGATGCCGGAGTGCACGGCGTATTCCGGCGGCATCCATAGGCCCCATTTCTACAAAGCTGAAACCGAGGTTCCCGAGGTCATTGTACAGTTCGCCGTGAATGTCCAGTCCGGCTCCGAGACCTATAGGGTGGTTGAACTGAATTCCGAAAACTTCTTTCTGCAGTATGGTCGGACGGTTGCGGTACAGACATCGTGTCAGCCAGCGGCCGAGGGGCAGCCTGCCGACAAGCCTGAAATATCTCAGGCTTATCATGGAGGCTTTCTCCAGATCCATCCGGCGGACCAGCGGCTTTATCAGAATGTCGTATGCGCTCATCGGGAGGCAAATATAGACATTATTTCATTTCCTGATAAGTGTTGTCGTCGTAGAAGATGACGACCTTTGTTATCCTTCGTGCTGACGGTGCGGCGCTGGCTGCCGTATTTCTGCCGGAAACCGCCGTTTCAGGCAGCTTGTCATTTCCTCCTGAGTGCTTCGTTCTGCTTGTCCTTGATCCTTCATCGATGTCCTGCGCCGGCATTCCGGAAAAAAGGTCCGCATCCTGCAGATTTGATCCGGCTTCTGACATGGAGTCAGAGTTATCGGATTCTGACGTCGCGGCGGAGGGGACTGCAACGTAGCTTTCCTGTGTCTGGCCGTTGCCGTACATGCGGCCCTTGCCCGTTATCAGCCAGGTGAGATTCAGGTTGGGATAGTGGCGGGCGATATTTGTGAAAAATTCGAATCCGGGTTTGTTGCGGCCGGAGAGGATATGCGAGATGCTCGCCCTGGCGACTCCTATAGTGTCGGCGAACTGTGACTGGCTTATGTTTTCGGCCAGGAGAAACTGCTTCAGACGGTTGTTCATTTTGTGAATGCTGTCTTTACAAATGTAACCGATATTTTCGACATCAGCAAATTTTACACATGTTAACTGTTAGGGGATTGTTGATAAATTGTGTATAACAGATACTGCGAAAAATATGAGGTTATAGGATGTAAATATTTGATTTTTCATTATATATATTTGCATTTCGCAGTGTTTTTCTGTTACCGCAGCAAAATTGCCTGAAATTCCGGGTTGCAGTACTAATCAAAACAATCAGGTAAATGCAATAAATTGGTGATTTTCACATAGTTATATATTAAATTCACACTATATAAGCCGTGCTTATTTTACAGAAATAAATTCCTCTGATTACAAGTTTGAATAGGGGTAAATTTTACAAAAGTTCGATGCTATGTTTGGAAATGTAACCATCAATTTCATTTTGTAAACCAACTGCGGCAAGACAGAAACCGCCCGATGAAACCTTGTACCGCTGGCGGGAGTATATATATTTGACGGAATGTTAAACTTCAGTTAAATTTGTAAAATTAGACTTGACGAGATGATACCTGAAATACGAATTGAGGACTACTCATATGATCTGCCGGAAGAGAGAATAGCCAAATATCCTCTCTCCGAGCGGGATTCTTCCAAACTGTTGATTTACAAGGACGGAGACATTCGTGACAGCGTGTTCCGCAAGCTGCCTGAGGAGCTCCCTTCCGATGCAATAATGGTTTTCAACGACACCAAGGTCGTTCCTGCCAGATTGTTTTTCCGCCGGTCTACCGGTGCTCATATAGAGATATTTTGTCTGGAACCGGATACGCCGGCTGAATACGACCGCAATTTTGCGTCGGATTCCACCTGCCGCTGGAAATGCGTGATCGGTAATGCAAAGCGCTGGAAAGACGATGTCCTGAACTTTGATGCCGGCCAGACCGATGCAGCCGCTCTTGACCTCAAGGCATCGCTGGTTTCTCGGGAAGGACAGACAGGAGTTGTTGAATTTACCTGGAGTGGCGGTTTTCCGTTCTCAAAAGTACTTGAAATGTGCGGGCAGGTTCCGATACCGCCATATCTGAACCGCAGGACGGAGGAAATAGATCTCGAGCGATATCAGACTCTGTATGCCAAGTTCAGGGGCTCTGTAGCCGCTCCTACCGCCGGTCTGCATTTTACTGACCGTGTGCTTGACGAGATCAAGTCGAAGGGAATTGATGTGGAAGAGATATGTCTGCACGTGGGTGCCGGGACTTTCCTGCCGGTAAAGAGTTCCCTGATATCCGGGCACCCCATGCACCGTGAGCCGTTCTCTGTCAGCCTTTCGCTGCTCAAGCTGCTTCGTGACAGCAAGAAGCCGGTAATTGCAGTAGGGACAACGTCTGTCCGTACTCTTGAGTCTCTGTACTATGAGGGAGTGTCTCTGATTCGCACAGGAAAATTGGCTGAGATTGCCCAATGGGCTCCTTACACGGAAGAGTATCCTTACAGCCGGGAGGAATCCTTTGACGCAATTGTCCGTTATCTCGAAGACAATGGACTTGACCGTCTGGTGACAGGTACTCGCATTATAATTGTCCCCGGTTTCCGGTTCAGGGTGACCGACATGATGGTTACCAATTTCCATCAGCCTCAAAGCACGCTGCTTCTGCTGATCTCGGCATTTGTTGCCGGAGACTGGAAAAACATTTACCGGCATGCTCTTGACGGAGGCTACCGATTCCTGAGCTATGGGGACAGTTCGCTTCTTTACAGGAGAGACAAGTGATACATTGATTGACATAATTCAGTATTTTATGGCAGATAACGATTACGACAGCATCGTTCCTTATACCGACGCGGAAGTTTCCGAGGTACTTGCACGCCTTTCCAGGAATCCGTTCCTGCCGGTAGTTTCCAAGTTTTTCTTTCCGGACAAGCCGCTCAACACGTTCAGGAAACTTATCCGGGACGTGCATACGGTCGACGAGTTCCAGGAGGTAGTGATGTCGAAGGTCGTGGCTGCGGTGATAGAAAAGAGCATGTCCGGGTTCAGTTTCGAGGGTCTGGAGAATATCGACCGCAAAGGAACTTTCCTTGCAGTTTCGAACCATCGCGACATAATCCTGGATCCGGCACTTGTGCAGTGGACGCTTTTCACGAACAGGATGCCCCTTACTGAAATATGCGTTGGCAGCAATCTTTTGGGAGGTAACCGTATGGTGTCCGACTTGCTCAGGTCAAACAGGATGATTAAGGTCATAAGAGGCATTTCGGCGAGAGAACTGTATCTTTCGTCTCAATTGCTGTCGAGATATATACGTGAGACTGTGACTTCCGGCAAGAGCGCAATATGGATAGCCCAAAGGGAAGGACGTACCAAGAACGGTCTTGACACGACGGAGCAGGGTCTGCTGAAAATGTTCGACATGAGCGGCAAAGGAAGTTTCGTGGAGAATTTTTCCGAACTCAACATCACGCCCATGAGCATTTCATACGAATATGAGCCTTGTGACATCAGAAAGGCACGTGAACTGCTGATTTCCAGGAGCCGCAAGTACGTCAAGAAAAAGATGGAGGACACCCACAGCATCATGCTCGGCATAAAGCAGTGGAAGGGTGGCGTCCATCTTGCCATAGACAAGCCGCTGACCCTCGACGAGATTGAGCTGGCATCCGCGTGCGACAGGAATGACCGCTATCAGGCCATCAGGCACGCTCTTGACATGAGGATAATAAGAGGATACAGGCTCTGGAAAACCAACTATATGGGATATGATCTGATGAACGGCACCTCTAAATATATAGGAATATATGACAAGGCCGACCTTGAGGCCTTCAGGGCCTATACTGAACGCAAGCTGTCCAAGGTCGAGCGCTGTCTTGACCGTGACGAGCTGCGGCTGATTTTCTGGCAGATTTATGGCAATCCTGTTCTTGCAAGGGAACGTGATGCCGAATAGTTTTTTAATTTAATTAATTTCTTTATTTTTGACCCATTAAAAACATTTTACCAATTAAATTTTTGAGTTATGAGAAATCAAATGTTTTATTCCGTGCTTGGAATGGCAGTTCTGTTCCTCGTGAACGGTTGCCAGAAGCCGGTGAATGAAGCGCCTGTCCTGGAGTTGGGCCAGACAACCGTCACAATCGGTTCTACCGGCGGCTCCGGGTCAGTTTCCTACAAGGTGACAAATCCTGTCGAAGGCACCAAGCCTACGGCAAAGGCCGAAGCCAACGATTGGGTCTCCGATATTGCCGTAACTGACGCTGCCATCACTTTCAATGTTGCTGCAAATCCCGAGACCGCTGCAAGGTCAGTCAAGGTGACTGTTTCTTATCCCAATGCTGCCGACGCCGAATTCACAATCAGCCAGAGTGCGACGGAACTTTTCCCTGCAATCGTGCTTGAAAATAAGGAATTCACTGCTCCGGCAGAGGGTGGCTCTTGTTCAGTAAACTATTCTATAGAGAATCCTGTTGATGGCCAGAGTCTCAAGGCCGAGCTTCTGCAGGAAACTTCATGGCTTTCAAATCTCAACGTCTCTTCGACGGCAATTACCTTTGATGTCGCCAAGAACACTGTGGAGGAATCAAGGTCAGCTTCCATAACCCTGACTTACGAGGGCGCCATCTCCGTTGACCTCAAGGTTACCCAGGAGCCTGCCGCTGCGCTTGAGTATACTGCCAATCCTAACTGGACCGTAACATATGACGGAAAAGACACTGAAGAAGGAATCGGAGAACTGATCTCCGTTCAGTCTACCAGTACAGAGAGATATTTCATCTCCGTGTGCACATCCAGTGATTACAGCCAGTACGGAATCAAGGCTATTGCCGAGTCAGAACTTTCCGGAATGGAGTACTACTACGGATCTGATTGGTATACAACCTTCAGCTACACCAAGTCTGCAAGCGAGAAGTGGAATGCATTTTCTCCCGGTACGTATTATGCTTTGGCAATCGGTATCGCAGATGACGGTACCCTCAATGGTCTCTATCAGATTTCCGAGGAGTTCGAGCCCGAGCAGCTTGAAGCCTCAGAAAGCTACAAGAAGTGGCTCGGAAACTGGAGGATTGAAGATGCTGACGGCGTAGGTTTCGACATTACGCTCACTGAGTATTCTCCTGAAATTTCATACATCATGACGGGATGGCAGCCCAATCTGGAATTGTCCATACCTGTAAGCTACAATGCTGCAGACGGGTCTCTGCTCTTTGCTTCAGTGACTGATCTCATAGGTCAGGAAATGGAATTTGAGGCTGACGGTGAGGCTCATCCCACCCGTGTCGGTTTCCATGGCTCCGGTG
>CABUIX010000016.1 GCA_902491795.1 uncultured Bacteroidales bacterium
CACGGCGCCAGGCTCGAAGGCTTCATATTCCGATTGTGTCTGGGTATCAAGATCGTGACGGTCGACAACAAACATTACCTTTTCAACATCATCCAATTCTGAAACCAACTGGGCCGCCTTGAAAGATGTCAATGTTTTGCCCGCACCTGTCGTATGCCAGATATAGCCGTTGTCATTTGAATTCCGGACTTTATCCAATATCTTTTCAACAGCATAATACTGGTACGGCCTGAGTACCATCAAGCATTTGTCTCCTTCATGCAATACAATATATTTGCCTATAATTTTCCCAAGTGTGCATTTTTCGAAAAAGAATGAGGCAAACATATTCAAGTCATTGAACGGGATGTTGGCTGCATCGGTCCAATTGAATGTGAATTTATATCCACCATTGGGATTGTTTGCAAAATATCGGGTATCTACTCCATTTGATATTACAAACAGCTGGATATAATCAAAAAGACCATGGAAAGATGTTTTGTGATAACGCTGGATCTGGTTATACGCCTGCTTGAGTTCCACGCCGCGGCGTTTCAGTTCCACTTGTACCAATGGCAGTCCGTTGATAAGAATAGTCACGTCGTAGCGACATTTTTTGCGTCCTTCCACTGTGATCTGATTGGAAACTTGAAATTCGTTTTGGCACCATTGCTGCCTATTGAGAAATTCAACCCATATACGTTTGCCATCAGACGTATCAAGAGGATAAAGATCCCTGAGTTTTTTTGCTTTCTCAAAACGAGTTCCACCTTCAAGAAATATGAGAATCTTGTCAAATTCTTCGTCGGTAAACTGTGTTCGGCCCAACTCGGACAAGCATTTACGATTATGAATTTCCAATTGTTTTTTGAAATTTGCAACGAGATTGGTCTCTTCAGCAATGTGGACATATTCGTAGTCCATTTGTTTCAGTGTCGTTATCAGTCCCGACTCTAATGCTGCCTCACTCTGTATTGACATGATTCTTTCAGTATAGGTGTTATTTTGGTTCTGGAAACTTCTTCAAGTTATGTAAATGTACTATATATTTTGGAAATTCTCAATTGTTTGACATTTATGGTGGATGCATACATTTGCGTCCGAGGATCTTTACCTCAAACGGTCCGGCATGCGACAAACTATGGGAATATTTAATATTTTTGCACAGTCAAATCTTGAACGAAATGAAAAAATATCCTATAGTTTTGGCAATTTCGGGCACTGACCCGTCAGGCGGAGCCGGACAGCAGGCAGATATAAAGGCAATATCGGCGACAGGAGGCTATGCTGCCTGCGCAATTACAGCTGTCGTGGTGCAGAACACACTCGGAGTCACGGACATCCTGCCTGTGCCTGAGAAAATCATTGCGGAGCAGATCGATGCCGTATTTGAAGATATTGGAGCGGATGCGGTCAAGATCGGTATGCTCAATTCGTCAGATGTCATACGTACAGTACGCGACAGGCTCAAACATTACAAGGCCGGGAATATCGTCCTTGATCCCGTGATGGTGGCCACTTCAGGGGACAGACTGATAGAGGAATCTGCCGTGAAATCCCTGATGGAAGACCTTGTGCCGATGGCTAGGGTCATCACCCCGAACATTCCGGAAGCTGAAATCCTTTCCGGGCAGAAGATCAACTCTCAGGAGGACCTTCCGGCTGTTGCCAAAGCCCTTTCGTGCGGAGGACGGGTTTCCGTCATGATGAAAGCCGGACACTTGAGCGACGAGACACTCGTGGACATTTTCTACAATGCCGAGGAAGACAGATACATTGAACTCAAGTCAAGACGTGTACACACTCCGAATACTCATGGGACGGGTTGTACGCTATCGTCAGCACTTGCCTCATATCTTGCACAGGGAATGGCCCTTGATGATGCAGCACGGGCTGCAAAGGATTATATCGCGAAGGCAATCGAGTCAGGTTCGGAATATCAGATCGGGCACGGCCACGGGCCTGTGGATCATTTCTGGAACCGGAAATAACCTATTGGCCGACGTCTTACCTGAATAGTCAGCATAACAACAGCGCCTCGGGAAATCCCGGGGCGCTGCCTTTTGTTTTGGAGCAATATTCAGTTTACCTGCTCAGTCTGTCGTGCAGAGCCTTTGCGGCTGCAGCACCGGAAGCCATTGCCCGGACCACGAGCGAAGCCCCTGTCGCGGCATCTCCGGCATAGAAAACATTGTCGGGTATCTCGGCAGGAAGCACAGGCTTGAGGAAGCCCATGGCGATGAATACCATGTCTGCCTTTATGATCTCGGGCTTTCCGTCAGGAACCATCAGACGTTTTCCGTCCTCTCCGGTTTCCCATTTGACCGTCTGTACCTCGGCACCGGTGAGAATGCCGTTCTCTCCGATGAACCGCAGGGTGTTGACATTCCAGCGGCGTTCACATCCTTCCTCATGGGATGAACTTGTCTTCAGGATGCGAGGCCATGCCGGCCACGGGTTGGCAGGATCGTCCGGACCAACAGGAGGCTTGGGCATTATCTCCACCTGGGTAACATTCCTGCATCCCTGCCTGTGTGCGGTGCCGATACAGTCTGAGCCGGTGTCTCCCCCTCCGATCACGAGCACGTCCTTTCCGGCACAGCTTATCCTCTCGGAAGAAGGTATTTCCGCACCGGCGAGCACTCGGTTCTGCTGCGAGAGCAGTTCGAGGGCCAGATACACGCCTTTCAGCTCACGTCCCGGGACTTTTAGATCCCTTGCGGTCGGTGTTCCGGTCGCCACAACATAGGCATCATAGCCGGGAAGACTTTCCGGAGAAACTTCAGTTCCGCAACGGAACTCGATTCCTTCTGCTTCGAGAACATGCAGCCTGCGGTCCACTATTGCCTTGTTAAGTTTGAAATTGGGGATTCCGTAGCGCAGGAGTCCGCCTGGCGCCTCGTTCTTCTCGAAAACGCATACCTTGTAGCCCATGCGGTTCAGCCGGTTGGCGGCGACCAGTCCGGCAGGTCCGGAGCCAATCACTGCCACACGTTTCCCGTTTCTCTCGGGAGATTCCGTGCGCACGTAGTTCTCGCGGAACGCGATTTCCGTGACGGCGGCCTCGTTCTCCCTGTTGGTTGTCGGTTCGTGCAGGGTCAGGTTCAGCACGCAGGCCTTTTCGCACAGTGCCGGACAGATTCTTCCGGTGAATTCCGGGAAATCGTTGGTCGCTGTGAGCAGCCTGTAGGCGAGTTCGAAGTCACCCTTCCATATTGCGTCGTTCCATTCGGGAGGACGGTTGCCCAGTGGGCAGGCCCAGTTGCAGAACGGAACACCGCAGTCCATGCAGCGTGACGCCTGGAGCTTCCGGTCATTGAGATTCAGGGTCTGCTCCACTTCACCGTAATCCAATATCCTGTCGTGGACAGGCCTGTAGCCCGCTTCCTTGCGGGGAATTGTCAAAAATGCCTTGTAATTGCCCATAACCTAATATTGAATCTGGATGTCCTGAACCTTCTGCCTTATGGCGCGGAGACGCTCTTCCTCAAGCACCTGCTTGTACTCGATGGGGACGACCTTGACGAACAGCTCCGAGTAGCGGTTCCAGTCGTCGAGAATGGTCCTTGCGAGATTCGATCCCGTGTAGAGGTAGTGCTGCCGGATGAGTTCATGCAGTTCCCTGCGGTCGGCACTGTCTTCGAGCAGGCTGATCTCGACCATGTCCATGTTGCAGTAGTAGTCGAAGTTGTGGCCGGGATCAAGCACATAGGCCATTCCTCCGGACATTCCCGCGGCAAAATTGCGCCCGACCGGACCCAGGACCACTACCCTGCCGCCTGTCATGTATTCGCAGCAGTGGTCCCCTGCTCCTTCGACGACGGCAATGGCTCCTGAATTGCGTACGGCGAATCTCTGTCCTACACGTCCGTTGACATACATCTCGCCCGAAGTGGCACCGTAAAGTCCGGTGTTGCCGGCTATGATGTTGTCCTCAGCCTTGTAGGTCGAACGGGAGAAAGGCCTGATGGCCACTCTTCCGCCGCTGAGACCCTTGCCGAAATAATCATTTGTCTCTCCCTCAAGACGGACATTGATTCCTCCTGCAAGGAAGGCGCAGAAACTCTGGCCTGCAGACCCCTTGAACTTGATGTTGATTGTTGAGTCAGGGAGGCCTGCTTCGCCGTATTTGGCTGCAATTCTTCCGCTGAGCATCGTGCAGAGCGTCCTGTCGGTATTGCAGACATTGTATTCGAGACTGATTTCCTCCTTCCAGTCGAGTGCCGGCCTTGCGGCCTTGATTATCTCGTCGTCCTTGACACGCGGCAGTGAGAACAGTTCCTTGGCCGAATGGTAAAGGGTAGTGTGCCTGTTGTCTTCCTTGTGCAGGATTCTCGAGAAGTCGATTCTGGATGCCTTGAGTGACGGATCGACGGGCTTGCGGACCAGAAGTTCCGTGTGCCCAATGATGTCATCAAGTCTGGTGAATCCCATCTGGGCAAGATATTCCCTGACCTCCCGCGCGATGAAGCGGAAGCAGTTCACGAGATATTCGGCGCGTCCGCTGAAATGCCTGCGGAGTTCCGGATCCTGTGTAGCCACGCCCGTAGGGCAGGTGTTCAGGTTGCACTTGCGCATCATCACGCAGCCCAGGACTATCAGTGCCATGGTGCCGAAACCGAACTCGTCTGCGCCAAGTAGGGCCATCACGACGACATCACGGCCGGACTTGAGCTGGCCGTCGACCTGGAGCCGCACACTCCCCCTGAGGCCGTTGCGGACAAGAGTCTGCTGTGCTTCAGCAAGGCCGATTTCCGGGCTCGTGCCTGCAAATCTCATCGATGAGGCCGGAGATGCTCCGGTACCGCCCTCGGCGCCTGAGATCACGACAAGGTCGGCCTTGGCCTTCGCTACACCTGCCGCGATGGTCCCGACGCCGCTCTCCGATACCAGTTTGACGCTTACGGCCGCTTTCGGATTCACGTTCTTGAGGTCGAAGATCAGTTGGGACAGATCCTCGATCGAATAGATGTCGTGGTGCGGCGGAGGCGAAATGAGTGATATGCCAGGTATGGAGTTTCTTGTCTTCGCGATTATCTCGTTGACCTTGAATCCCGGTAGCTGTCCGCCTTCGCCGGGCTTCGCACCCTGGGCAATCTTGATCTGTATTTCCTCGGCGTTGACCAGATACTCGGCCGTGACCCCGAAGCGTCCTGAAGCCACCTGCTTGATCTTGCTGGAAAGTGACACTCCGTCAATTTCCGTATGGTAGCGGCGGTTGTCCTCCCCTCCCTCGCCCGTATTGGAACGCGCTCCGAGTTTGTTCATCGCGAGTGCTATTGTCTCATGTGCCTCAATGCTGAGTGCGCCGAAACTCATTGCACTGACCGTGAAGCGCCTGATGATCTCCTCTTCAGGCTCAACCTTGGAAATGTCGATCGGATTGCGCTTGAAATCCAGGAAATCGCGCAGGAACACGGGCTCATCGGGATTGTCGGTGAAAGCCGAGTATTCCTTGTATTTTGCATAGCTGCCGAGCCTTGTGGCGGTCCTGAGCGCAGATATGGTCTCCGGATTCCAGGCATGCTTGATGCCGTCCTTGCGGTAGTGGAACAGGCCGTCTACTTCGAGGAAGTCGAGGTTGATGTCCTTTGCGTAGGCATGGGCATGGAAACGCAGTGCGTCAGCCGCGATTGTCTCGAGACCTATGCCGCCTATGGTTCCGCTTTCGGTACCGAAGTATGTCCTTAGCAGGGAGTCGCTCAAGCCTATGCTCTCGAAGATCTTTGCACCGCGGTATGAACGGATGGTCGAAATTCCCATCTTGGCCATTATCTTCAGCAGACCCTTCTTCATCGCTTCGATGAAGTTCGTCCTGGCAGTGGTGTAGTTAAGCTGGATCTTGCCGTTCCTCGTGAGGTCGGAGATTATCGCGAACGCCATGTAGGGATTTATCGCTGACGCTCCGTATCCGAGCAGCAGTGCGGCATGCATTGTCTCTCGGATTTCCCCGCTCTCGACTATCAGGGCGGTCTGCACGCGCTTTCCTGATGCTATCAGGTGGTGATGGACTGCGCTGGTAGCAAGAAGGGAAGGTATGGCAGCATGTTTGGCATCGGCTTCCCTGTCAGAGAGTATTATGTAGTTCGCTCCTTCATCGACAGCCTTCTCTGCCTTGGTGCAAAGGGCCGCAAGTGCCCTGCGCAGATTGCCGGCGGCGTCCCTCCCGGCATCCGGGCAGTCGAAGAGCATCGGAAGCTTGACTGTCTTGAATCCTTTGTAACGGATATTGCAGAGCAGGTCAAGCTGCGTGTTGGTCAGGATTGGATGCGGCAGCCTAACCATCTTGCAGTTGCTTTCGTCCGGAGTGAGGATACCGGCACCGACTCTTCCGATATATTCGAAAAGCGACATCACCGTCTGCTCCCGAATCGAGTCTATTGGAGGGTTGGTGACCTGCGCGAACTGCTGCCTGAAATAGTTGAACAGCAGCTGCGGCTTTTCGGAGATGACGGCAAGCGGGGTGTCGTTGCCCATGGAAGAAGTGGCCTCGATGCCGTTGAGCGCCATCGGCTTGATCACGTTGTCGATGTCTTCGGCAGTGTAGCCGAAGATCAGTTCACGGCGCCTGAGATCCGGCTCGCTGTGCTCCACCTTGCGGCCGCTGTGCAGGTCCTCAAGCTGTATGCGGTTGGCATTGAGCCACTGGCGGTACGGATGTTCTCCGGCGAGGCGGGCCTTGATTTCGGCATCGTAGTATATCTTGCCTTCGACCGTGTCCACAAGAAGCATCTTCCCGGGTTCCAGACGGCCTTTTTCGGCAATCTCCGTGGGGTCGATGTCCAGAACTCCGACCTCGCTCGCCACGACGAGCATATTGCTCTTGGTGATGGTATAGCGGGCCGGACGCAGACCGTTGCGGTCGAGCATTCCCCCGGCATAGCGCCCGTCACTGAAAAGGATGGCAGCCGGGCCGTCCCAGGGCTCCATGAGGATGGAGTGATATTCATAGTAGGCCCTCAGCTCTTCGGAGATGGGGTTTTTCTCATTGAAACTTTCCGGCACAAGCACGGACATTGCCTGCGGGAGACTCAGTCCGCTCATGGTGAGGAATTCAAGCACATTGTCCAGACTGGCAGAGTCGCTCATGTCCGGCTGCAGCAGCGGCGTGATGTCGCTGATGTTGCCGAGCGCCCCGGAGTTCAGCACGCTTTCCCTGGCTTTCATCCAGTTGCGGTTGCCGCGTATGGTGTTGATCTCTCCGTTGTGGCAGAGCATCCTGAAAGGCTGTGCAAGGCTCCATTGCGGGAAGGTGTTGGTGGAAAAACGCGAATGCACTATGGCCATCGCGCTCGTAAGCCACCTGTCCGTGAGGTCCTTGTAGTACTCTCGGAGCTGCAGGCTCGTGAGCATTCCTTTGTAGACGATGTTTCTGGTCGAGAGCGAACAGATGTAGCAGCCGCTCTCGCGCCGCTCGATGTGACGTCTTATGCGGTAGAGCTTCTGCTCGAATTCGGCTGTCTCGACATATTCCCTGCTCGTGACGAAAATCTGCACTACTCTGGGTTCTGTCCTCTCAGCCTCGGCTCCCAGGCAAGACGAATTTACGGGCACCTCCCTGACATGCATCAGGGAGCAGCCCATACTTTCAATTTCGGCCCTTATCAAATCGAGCATGCGGTCGGCGTGAGCCTTATCCTTAGGCAGGAAGACGATTCCGGTTCCATATCTGCCCTTTTCGGGAACAGGGATTCCCTGAAGGAGAATGAATTCGTGCGGGATCTGGATCATTATTCCCGCTCCGTCTCCGGATTTTCCGTCTGCGCCTTCGGCACCGCGGTGTCTCATGTTCTCAAGCACAGTGAGTGCCTTTTCGACGAGTTCATGAGACTTGTCCCCGCGGATGTTCACAACCATGCCGACGCCGCATGCGTCGTGTTCGTTTTCAGGCCTGTAAAGACCTTCCTTCATGCGGACTAGCTTATGAAGAGAAGTTCGCGGTACTTGGGAAGCGGCCACATCTTGTTGTCTACGATGTCCTCAAGCTTGTCGATAGGCCTGCGAAGATCCGCAAGGCTTTCGGCAATCTCGTGGTATGCGACTGCTTTTTTGTAGATATCCTCGATGACGTTGGCCTTCTTGCGGGCTTCCTTCATCGCGAATGCCTTCTGGTGAATCTCCTCTACATATCCGTTGATCTTCTCAAGAAGTTCAAGCTCGTAGGAGCACTTGGAGGTGTCGCCGAAAATCTCCTTCGTCAGGGCGATGTCCTTGAGCAGCTTTGTCTTGTACTCAAGCACGGCGGGGATGATGTGATTTGTGGCCATCCTGACCATTACCCTGGACTCTATCTGGACCTTCTTGCAGTAGGTCTCCCACTTGACTTCGTTGCGGGCCTCAAGTTCCTTCTCGGTATACACTCCGGTGGAGGTGAACATCTTGACGGATTCGGGCTTGACAAAGTCCTTGATCATCTCCGGAACGCTGGTCTCAACGTCGAGTCCGCGGCGTTTTGCCTCTTCCTTCCATTCCTCGGAGTAGCCGTTTCCGTCGAAGCATACGACGTCGATTACGGAAGCGATTATCGGCTTGAGCGCATCCATGACAGCCACATAGGTGCTCTTGCCCTTTGCAAGTTCCTTGTCGACCTCAGCCTTGAAAAGGGTCAGCTGCTCTGCGACGGCGGCATTGAGAGTTGTCATTGCACTCGCGCAGTTGGCGCTTGATCCAACGGCCCTGAATTCGAAGCGGTTGCCTGTAAAGGCGAAGGGAGAGGTCCTGTTGCGGTCGGTATTGTCTATGAAGATCTCCGGAATCTCAATGAGCCCTACGCTCTTGCCCTGCTTGCCCGCAATCTGGATGGGCGTGTCGGAGGGAACTTCAAGAAGCTTGCGCAGCACGTCAGTCATGGTCTTGCCGAGGAATGCTGAAACGATTGCAGGGGGTGCCTCGTTGGCGCCGAGCCTGTGTGCATTGGTTGCTGAAGCTATCGAAGCCTTGAGCAGGGCGTTGTGCTTCTGCACGGCGGCAAGCACATTGACAAAGAACGTGATGAACTGCAGATTTCCGTTGGGATCCTTGCCGGGAGCAAAGAGAAGAACTCCGGTGTCAGTCCCGAGTGACCAGTTGTTGTGCTTTCCTGAACCGTTCACGCCGGCAAACGGCTTCTCGTGGAAGAGCACCACGAAACCGTGCTTGCGCGCGATCTTGTTCATGAGGTTCATCACAATCTGGTTCTGGTCATTGGAAAGATTTGTCTCGCCGAAAATGGGTGCAAGCTCGAACTGGTTGGGAGCAACCTCGTTGTGCCTTGTCTTGAGAGGAATTCCAAGACGGTGTCCCGCAATCTCAAGATCCTTCATGAATGCGGCCACACGTGAAGGAATAGCTCCGAAATAGTGGTCGTCGAGCTGCTGGTTCTTTGAGGAGTTGTGGCCCATCAGGGTGCGTCCCGTGATCATGAGGTCAGGTCTTGCTGAATAAAGAGACTCGTCGACCAGGAAGTACTCCTGCTCCCATCCGAGATACGAGTAAACCTTGTTCACCGAAGGGTCGAACAGGCGGCAGATTGGCACGGCAGCATCAGATACGGCCTTGAGCGCGCGCTTCAGAGGAGTCTTGTAGTCAAGGGCTTCACCGGTGTATGAGATGAAGACAGTCGGTATGCAGAGAGTGTCGTCCTGGATGTAGACGGGAGATGTAGGATCCCATGCAGTGTATCCTCTGGCCTCGAAGGTGGCGCGGATTCCTCCGCTGGGGAAAGACGACGCGTCAGGCTCCTGCTGGACAAGATCCTTGCCGCTGAAGGTCTCGATCACCCCTCCCTTTCCGTCATAGTCAATCAGGGAGTCATGCTTTTCGGCAGTGCCTTCCGTCAGAGGCTGGAACCAGTGGGTGATATGAGTGACGCCGTTCTCCATTGCCCACTCCTTCATGCCGCGGGCAACTCCGTCGGCAGTCTCGCGATCCAGAGGCATGCCGTTGTCGATGCACTCGAGCAGAGCCTTCAGGCTCTTGGCGTCGAGGTACTTGTGCATCTTGACTCTGTCGAACACAAGTTCGCCGTAGTAGTCGGAGGTCTTTCCGGCAGGAATCTTGACTTCTGCCGCCTTCTTCTCGAAGGATTCTTTTACGAGATCAAATCTATCCATAAGGTTAAAGATTAAAGCCTGTCAAAAAAAGAGGCTGGTCCGCTCGGGACCAGCCTTATATTTCGTTGCTCATTCCACCAAAAGTTTGCGCCGGCTGATCAGTACGCAAAACGGAACAGGGCCTGTGCCTGGCTCTGCTGCTTCTGCTGCTGGTTGGAAAAGTTCATTATTACACTACTTGTTGGAAAAACCGAGGTCAAAGGTATGAAAAATAATTCCTCCCTGCAATAGGCCCGCCTAATTTTTTGCCGCCCCGAAATCATGTTGTATATTAGCGGTACAATTTGATCTTATATGGAGAATTACGGATTTCTCAGGGTTGCGGCTGCCATGCCGAGAGTACATGTAGCTGATCCTGAGTCCAATGTCAAGGAGATGCTGGACCTCATGAAGGAGGCTGTGCTGCGCGGAGTATCAGTGGTGACATTCCCTGAACTCAGCATCACCGGATATACCTGCGCAGATCTTTTCGGGCAGCAGACATTGATCGACAAGGCCGAGAATGCCTGTGCAGACTTCCTTAACCTGTCCGCCGGGCTGGACTGCGTCTGCGTGTTCGGCACGCCCGTCAGATACAGAGGCCGCCTGTTCAACTGCGCTGTGGTAGCCAGAAACGGGAGAATAATCGGAATTGTTCCCAAAACATACCTTGCCGGAAACGAAGAATTCTATGAGCCCCGGTGGTTCGAGTCTGCCGACAAGCTTCCGGTGTCATCCGTCAGCATATCCTATGCCGGGCACAATGACATTCCTTTCGGCGTCCACCAGCTTTTCAGGGTCGGCAATGCCCTTTTCGCAGTTGAGATATGCCAGGACCTGTGGTCCCCTGTACCCCCGAGCTCTTGGGCGGCCATGAGCGGTGCCCAGCTTATCGTGAACCTTTCCGCCAGCAACGAGGTGCTGATGAAGCACGAATACCGAAAGCTCCTGGTATCTGCCACCTCCTCCCGCCTGTTCGCAGCTTATGTTTACTGCTCATGCGGATACGGAGAGTCCACACAGGATCTCGTATGGGCGGGCTCGTCACTGATATACGAAAACGGTTCACTAATAGCCGAGAGCACGCGGTTCCGCAGGGAATCGACGCTGCTGTGCGGGGATGTTGACATCGAGAAACTCGAGACACTGCGGACCAAGGAGCATTCCTTCAACTATGCCGGCCGCTTGCCCGAGTTCTCCGAGCTGGATGCCGGCCGCCCTGCACACACCGATTTCGGCGCATCACTGCTGCGTCATGTGGAACCTCACCCGTTTGTTCCGCAGGGCAACCCCGAGGCTCTTTCCGCGCGCTGCCGGGAAATCCTGAACTCGCAGACCGCCGGCCTCTGCTCGCGCCTTGAGCACATACGCTGCAAAAAGGCGGTAATCGGCATTTCCGGAGGTCTGGACTCAACACTGGCGCTCATTGTCACAGCCCTCGCGTTCGACCAGCTCGGACTGCCGCGCAAAAACATAATTACCGTGACCATGCCTGGTTTCGGAACCACCGGACGCACTCACGGCAACTCCACGAAGCTCATGGAACTGCTCGGAACCGATTTCCGGGAAATCCCGATAATTTCCGCGACCAGACAGCACTTTGCCGACATAGGACACAACGAGAACATCCATGACCTCACTTATGAAAACAGCCAGGCGCGTGAACGCACCCAGATTCTCATGGATCTGGCCGGAAAGGAAGGCGGGATAGTGGTCGGGACCGGAGACCTCTCGGAACTTGCGCTCGGATGGTGCACCTACAACGGTGACCACATGTCCATGTACGGAGTGAACGTGAGTGTTCCCAAGACTCTTGTCCGCACCCTGGTTGTATGGGCGGCGGACAACAGGTTCAGCTCTCCCGGGAGCCTGCGCTCGGTGCTGCTTGACATTGCCGACACTCCGATAAGTCCGGAACTCGTGCCGGCGGCTGCGGACGGCAGCATTGCACAGAAGACCGAGGATCTTGTCGGGCCATACGAACTGCACGATTTCTTTCTCTACAACTTCTTCCGCTTCGGCTATTCGCCCCGCAAGCTCCTGTTCCTCGCACTCAAGGCGTTCGACGGAGTCTACGACGAGGAAACCATTGAGCACTGGCTGTCAACGTTCATGAAACGCTTCTTCACCCAGCAGTTCAAGCGTTCGTGCCTTCCTGACGGGCCGAAGGTAGGATCCGTGACACTTTCGCCACGAGGTGACTGGAGAATGCCGTCGGATCTTGAGACCTGGTGGAAGCTTTAGATGGGATTATTCCCCGAACAGTGATTCCGGAAGGGGGCGGCAGTTGTATTGCGATGCCATTGCCTCGCCGTAGGCTCCGGCGCTGCGGATCGCGAGGTAATCTCCCCTGCGGCATCTGTTCAGATGTGCTGCCTTGAGGAACACGTCTGAACTTTCGCAAACCGGACCGACAACATCGTAGATCTCTTCCGGCTCGTCCGAGCTCAGGTTCTCAATCCTGTGGTAGGCCTTGTAGAGGGCAGGCCTGATCAGTTCGGTCATGCTTCCGTCAATCACGGCAAACTGCTTGGTCGTGCCTTGCTTTACATAGAGCACCCTCGAGATCAGGCTGCCGCACTGGGCCACGACGCTCCTTCCCAGTTCAAAGTGCACGGGCGTTCCCGCAGGCAGTTTCAGATGACGCCTGAAGGTACCGAAATACGATGCGAAGTCCGGCACCGGCAGAAGGTTGGGATGCTCATAACTCACGCCGAGGCCGCCTCCGACATTGATGTCTCCTACAGGAAGGCCTGCCTTCGACAATTCGTCGACCAGAGAATTTATGCGGTTGCAGAGGGCGACGAAGTCCATCATGTCAAGAATCTGCGAGCCTATGTGGAAATGCAGGCCCCGGTACTCGACGGAAGGAAGGCTCAACGCCAGCCGCATCACCTCCTCCATCTGCTCGTAGATGATGCCGAACTTGTTCTCTGCGAGCCCTGTCGTGATGTTGGAATGCGTATGCGCCCCAATGTCGGGGTTGATTCTAAGGCTGACCGGAGCCTTCTTGCCCGCCTTGGCGGCCAATTCAGCAATAACCTCAAGTTCGGCAGCCGACTCCACGTTGAATCTTGATATGCCGCTGTCGAGTGCAAGCATGATCTCGCTGTCGCTCTTCCCAACTCCGGCATACACTATGCCTTCCGGCCTGAAGCCCGCGGCAAGAGCAGCCCGGATCTCTCCTCCGCTAACGCAGTCGGCGCCAAGTCCGGCGGCAGAGATTTCCTTGAGAATCACAGGATTTGCGTTTGCCTTGACGGCATAGTGCACCCTGAATTCAGGTACTGCAGAGACAGCGGCCCTTATAGCCTCCAGCGTACGTCTCAGAAGCTTCAGATCGTAGAAGTAGAACGGAGTCCGCATCTGCGCGAACTTTCCGGTCGGGAACGAACCTTTCAGCATTTCTCAAAAAGACATTTGCTCAGTGACTGAAGGGTGCGCACCTTGTCCTCGTCCTTGACAAGGAAAGAAATGTTGTAGTTGCTTCCGCCGTAGGAAACCATGCGCACCGGGATGTCCTTCATCGCGTCCATCGCGCGGGTCTCAAATCCGACGTTTTCCCAGTCCATGTCTCCGACCACGCAGATTATGCACATGTCCATGTCGACGCTCACGGTCCCGTATTTCTTGAGATCATGCACAATCTCATTGAGGTGTGTGGTATTGTCGACTGAGACCGAAACGCCGACCTCGGAGGTGCATATCATGTCAATTGATGTCTGCCAGCTCTCGAAGATCTCGAACACTCGGCGCAGGAAGCCGTGCGCAAGAAGCATCCTGGAAGAGCGTATGCTGATCGCCGTGATGTTGTCCTTCGCGGCCACTGCCTTTATGCTGCCGCGGTCACGTACATTGTCGATCAGCGTTCCCGGGGAGGCAGGTGCCATCGTGTTCAGCAGGCGTACCGGAATGTTGGCGAATTTCGCAGGCTGAATGCAGGTGGGATGCAGGATCTTTGCGCCAAAATAAGCGAGCTCGGCGGCCTCGTCGAAATGCAGGTGGCGCACAGGCGCGGTATTCTCCACGATTCTGGGATCATTGTTCTGAAGCCCGTCGATGTCGGTCCATATCTGGATTTCCTCGGCCCCGATCGCCGCACCGGCGAGGGAAGCAGTATAGTCGGAGCCCCCGCGGTGAAGATTGTCGATGTCGTGCTGAATGTTGCGGCAGATGAAGCCCTGGGTCACGAACAGTTCGGCTTCCGGATGCTGCGCAATCATTCCGTTGAGTTCCTTGCGTATATATTCGGTGTCAGGCTCTCCCCTTCCGTCGGTCTTCATGAACTCCAGTGCCGGAAGCAGGCAGACCTTCACTCCCATTTCCTCGAGGTACCAGCTGAGCAGATGGCTTGAGATAAGCTCCCCCTGCGCGAGAGCGACCTTCTCTTCGGTGGTGGTGAACAGACTGCGCGTCATGGTGCGCAGGAAATTGAATACATCCCTCACATAGGCGGTTGCCTTCTGTGCACCGTCAGGTCCGGAGTACAGTTCTCCGATAAGGGAGAGGTACTTTGTCTCCAGCCTTCCGACAACGTCCTTCGCGCCTTCGACATTGCCGTTATAGAGATAGTCCGAAAATTCCACCAGGGAGTTGGTTGTTCCGGACACTGCGGAAACCACCACCAGATTGCGTCCTGCTTCCGCGACGAGTCCTGCCACATTCCTTATTCTTTCCGCATTGCCGACGGAGGTCCCGCCGAACTTCATCACTTTCATATTCTGCACTTTAGATTTGAAGTGCAAAATTAATCATTTTTCGTCAAGAATAATCCGGGATACTGCCGGCTACAGCTTCCGCACGACCCTGCAGGGATTGCCGAAAGCGAGCGTTCCGGCGGGAACATCCTTTGTCACGACGCTTCCGGCACCGATCACGCAACCGTCGCCGATCGTCACTCCGGGAAGAACTACCACGTTCCCGCCCATCCACACATTGCTGCCTATAGTGATTGGTCTTGCGAACTCCAGTCCCAGGTTGCGGGTAGCGGCATCGAACGGATGCCCGGCGGTATAGAATGCACAGTTCGGGCCGATGAACACGTTGTCGCCGAAGCGGACCGTGGCCTCATCGAGGATCACGCAGTTGAAATTCGCAAAGAAGTTCTCTCCGATTTCGATGTTGTATCCGTAATCGCAGAAGAAGGGCTGTTCTATCGTGAATGACTTGCCGGCCTTTCCGAAAATTGCGCGCAGCAATTCGCAGCGCCTTTCCGTCTGAAGCGGCGACAGGCTGTTGTATTCAAGGCAGGCCTGCCTGCACTTCAGGCGTTCAGCAATCAGCTCTTCGTCGTTATTTGCATCGTAGAGCTCGCCGCGCCTGCATTTTTCCTTTTCGCTCATCATGATGAATCATATTTTCTCCAGAAGCGGCTGCAGGATCTCCACGAGCTGGTCGTTCTCAATCAGGAAGCCGTCGTGCCCGAAGACTGAACTGATCTCCCTGTATTCGGCGTGCTTGAGCTCCGAAGCCGTCAACTTGCCGTGCTTGGGAGGGAAGAGGACATCACTGTCGATGCTCACCACGAGGCAGTCGGCCTTTATGCGCGAAAGTGCGGCTTCCACTCCCCCGCGTCCGCGCCCGACGTTCTGGCTGTCCAGCATCCATGTCAGATACCAGTAGCAGTATGCATCGAAGCGGTCGACCATTTTCTTGCCCTGATACCGCTGGTACGAGCAGGCGCGGCCGGCAAACAGAGTGTCTTCGTCAGGCTCCTTCTGCGTGAGGTTGTATCCGTCGAAGGTCCTGTAGGAAATAAGCGCGATTGACCTCGCGCATGCAAGCCCGGCCTTGCCGCCTTCAAGGCTTTCGGCCGCAAGGAAGCTCGCGTCAGCTTCGAGCGCCATGCGCTGCGACTCGTTGAACGCGGTCATGTATGGAGTGACCCTTGTAGCCGTTGCGAGAAAGACCGCGCGGGAGATCACGTCCGGCTCCATTATTACCCATTCGAGGGCCTGGAAGCCGCCTACCGACGGGCCGATCATAAGGTCAATGTGATCTATCCCCAGATGCTTGCGCACAAGTATGTTCGCGCGAACGACATCCCGTACCGTGGTGCGGGGAAAACTCAGCAGATAGGGTTTTCCGGTAGCGGGGTTGATTGAAGCCGGAGAACTTGAGCCGTACGGGGAACAGAGCATTCCCGCGCACACGATGTAGTACCGGTCGGGGTCGAAGAGCTTTCCCTTGCCGACCGTCTGCGGCCACCATTCTTCCGGATTGGAGTTGCCGGTAAGGGCATGACATATCCAGATTACCTTTTCTCCGGGGGTGTATTCCCTGTCAGAAGTATGATAGACGAGTTCAAGACTCTCGAGTCTTCCTCCTGCCTCGAACTCAAAAGGTTCGTTGATTGTTGTCTTGTGAAGTTTCATTTCCTCGGGTGATCCTTTTCGAATTCAGCCATCCTCTGCTCGAGCACCGGATAGAGTTCCTCCCTCATCCGGCTGCAGCATCCCCTCACTCCCTGCTCAAGGCTGCCGGTTGTCGACAGGCTGATGCAGCTGACACCGTAGTGCATCAGCTCGACCACGAGGGCGTCACCGCTGAGCCCTTCGTACCCTACAGTGAAGAAGAAGCCGTCGCCCACTGGCTGGCTGGCATCCTTGTCATATACTATGTGGAAACCGTGCCGCAGCATGATTTCCTTTATTCTTCTGGTACGCCGTGCATATTCGGACGTGTCGGACACAAAGTCCACAGTTCCGTCGCACGAGAGATTCAGCATCTCGGCATAGCCGTACTGGGTGCTGCTTGTACACCCGCTTGTGATCATGTACAGTATGGAAGCGGTCAGCGTCACTCCGAACACTCCGGCATCGCTGTATCTTTGTGCAAGAGCCGGATACTGACGGTCATAAAGACTGTCGCTGATGCACATCAGGGCTATTCTCTGTCCGGCGTAACTGAAAATCTTGGATGCCGACAGAAGCAGGATATAGTTGTCGGTGTATCTCGCCACTGTCGGGAGATAGGGTGGTTCAAAGGGCCTTCCGAGAGGTTTGCGGTAGTCCATGCAGAAATATGCGAGATCCTCTATCACCACGGCATCATATTTCGTGGCCAGTTCGCCGATCACTGCCAGTTCATCCTCCTCGAGGCAGGTCCATGCAGGGTTGTCGGGGTTGGAATAGATGATTGCGGCAATGTCTCCCTCAGAGAGCTCCTTTTCAAGCCTTTGACGCAGAAGGGCCGGTCCCCTCCATGAATATATGTCGAAATTGCGCCATCCGATGCCGAGCACGTTGAGCTGCGACTTCTGTATTGGGAATCCGGGGTCGATGAACAGCACCTTGTCCTTCCCGGGAATCCGCTGGGTGCAGGCGGCGAACGCAGAGAACGAACCGGCCACGGAACCGGTCGTCGGGATGCATCCTCGCGGAGAAATGTCAATGTCAATGAAAGCCTTTACAAAGCGGGAAGCTGCTTCCTTGAGTTCGGAAACTCCTCCTGCGGGAGGATACTGCGAGCATATGCCCGAATCGAGGGCACGCTTCTCGGCCTCCACACCGAAACGGTTTATCGGAAGTCCCGGCGAACCCTGGTCCATGCGCACAAACGGAATGCCGGTCTTCTCCTCCAGATATTGGGCGGCAAGCAGGATCTCGCCGATAGTGGCGGTTGACAAATCAGTAATGCTGCAGCGGGAACAAGCCTCCCTCACAAGATCGTCGCTGAAAACTTTCATAGTTCACGAAAGTCGCGATTTCTTTTGAAGAAAACAAGAATTTCCCTACATTTGAAAGATTTAAGCATTGTATCAAAATGAAAGTCATCAAGTTCGGAGGAACCTCGGTCGGCACTCCCGAAAGCATTCTCAAAGTTAAGGACATCGTTACATCACGCACCGAATCACCGATAGTGGTGGTCTCTGCCCTCGCAGGCATAACGGACCAGCTCATCCGTTCAGCAAGGCTCGCGGAGGAAAGCGATACCGCCTTCCGCGAAGAAATTGCCGCAATGAGGCTGCGTCACCTCTCCGTTTGCCGGGAAGTTGTCCCTGAACAGCGCCGGGCCGGAGTCGAGACCGAACTGAACATAATGCACGACAGGATTCTCAGCATCTGTGAGGGCATTTTCCTGCTTCAGGTACTGCCCTCAAAGACTCTCGACGAGGTTGTAAGTTTCGGAGAGAGGATGTCGTCGCTGATTGTCAGCGCAGCCATTCCCGGTGCCGCACTGCACGATTCACTTTCATTCATCCGCACAATGCGCCAGAGGGGCGAGAACGTCGCCGACACGGAAAACACATATCCCCTGATACGCGAAGAATTCGGATGTTTCGACACTGAAGGCGGCGTCGCGGTTGTTCCGGGATTCATAGCGCGAGACAGCGCAACCGGAGACATCACCAATCTCGGTAGAGGCGGCTCCGACTACACCGCGAGCCTTATTGCCGCGGCCCTTAATGCGGAGCTGCTTGAAATCTGGACAGACGTCGACGGATTCATGACCGCCGATCCAAAAATAATCAAGACATCCTATGTGATAGACGAGATGACTTATGCCGAGGCAATGGAACTCTGCAACTTCGGCGCCAAGGTCATCTATCCTCCCACCCTGTATGCCGTATGCGCCAAGGGTATCCCCATCCTTATCAAGAACACCTTCAACCCCGATTCTCCCGGCACCACCATCAAGCGTGAATGCCGCAGGGACGAGAGGCTGATCAAGGGAATCTCCTCAATTGACGACATCAGCCTTATCACGCTTTCAGGAACTTCGATGGTCGGCATAGTCGGAATCGCCAGCCGAATTTTCTCGGTGCTCGCTAAGGAGAACATCAGTGCCTTCCTGGTCAGCCAGTCGGCCTCCGAAACGGGAATCACGATAGGAGTGAGCCGCAGGGATGCATTCCCGGCAGCAGAGGTGATCAACAGCGAATTCGCCCGTGAGATCGAGAGCGGGGCAATCTCTCCTGTGCAGGTCGAAAGCGAGCTTGCTGCAGTGGCCGTTGTAGGCGAGAACATGAAATACCACGCCGGCATCGCCGGAAAACTCTTCGGCACCCTCGGCCGCAACGGAATCAGCATCATCGCCTGCGCGCAGGGGTCATCCGAAAGCAACATCTCCTTCATCGTTGACAGGAAAAACCTGCGCAAATCGCTGAACGTCATTCACGACAGCTTCTTCCTCTCCGAATACCAGGAACTCAACCTCTTCGTTTGCGGTGTCGGCACCGTCGGCGGCAAACTTCTCGAGCAGATTGCATCCCAAAGGGAGAAACTCATGAAGGAAAGGAACCTCAAGATCAACATCGTGGGGATAGCGCGGAGCACCAGGGCGGTATTCGACCGCGCCGGCCTCGAACCCTCCGGGTGGAAGGAAAGCCTTGCCGCCGGCATGGAGATTGACTCCCGCAGACTCCGCGACGAGGTGATCGGAATGAACATCTTCAACTCCGTTTTCGTCGACTGCACCGCAAGTGCCGAGATAGCCTCCCTGTATGAAGATTTCTTCAACCACGGAATATCCGTTGTCGCTGCCAACAAGGTCGCGGCATCATCCGACTTCGACAATTACCGCCGTCTCAAGGAAACTGCCCTGAGACGCAGCGTCAAGTTCCTGTTCGAGACCAATGTCGGCGCCGGACTGCCGATAATCAACACCATCAATGACCTTTGCAACAGCGGCGACAGGATACTTAAGCTCGAGGCCGTGCTGAGCGGCACGCTGAACTTCATCTTCAACACGATCTCTGCAGACATCCCGTTCAGCAAGGCCGTGAAGATGGCGCAGGAACAGGGATTCTCGGAGCCTGACCCCAGGGTCGACCTCTCGGGAAAGGACGTGATGCGCAAGCTGGTGATACTCTCCCGCGAAGCCGGCTACAAGGTCAGCATGGAGGATATGGAGGCACACCTTTTCATACCAGATAGCCTGTTCAGTTGCTCAATGGAGGAATTCTGGAAGAGGCTTCCCGAGCTTGACGCCGAATTCGAGCAGAGGAGGCAGTCTCTGGAGCGCGAGCACAAGCGGCTTAGGTTCGTCGCCAGGATGGAAGACGGGAAGTGCTCCGTCGGCCTCAAGGAAGTCGACAGCACGCACTCCTTCTATGTGCTTGACGGTTCCAACAACATCATCCTCCTGACTACCGAACGCTACAACCGCCACCCCATGCTCATACAGGGCTACGGAGCAGGTGCAGACGTGACTGCCGCCGGAGTGTTCGCCGACATCATGCGTGTTGCGAACATCTGATTTCAGGCGGAACGGGGATGCCGCACAATCTGCGCAATCAAAGGAACATTGTCATATATGCCGGAAGGTAAAGGATATCCTCTTCCTTGTGCATGTCTTTCGTGTAGATCAGATACTTGTTTCTTATCCGGGATGAGAACTTTTTACAAAAGGCATCCAACGAAGCATGTGTCCTATACCCGGAAGATTTTACCTCTATGGGACTAACCTTGTCCCCATCCGCAATCAGGAAGTCCACTTCATAATTGTGTTTCCCGCTCTCTGTGGGGAATGAATAATAGTACAGTTCATGTCCGGCAGCTTTCAGCATCTGTGCAATGACGTTTTCATAAACATAGCCGAGATCTGCACTCAACTTGTCACTGAGCAGTTTGTGGTAAATCGTATTGTCGGTAAACTTCTTGTCCCAAAACGCGAGTGTAACGAATAGTCCCGTGTCAGCCGCAAACATCTTGTATTTGTCGGGATTCTGATGCAATGCCAGACCGGCACCCGGATCATTGGCATGGTAGGCCATGTTGACCACCATTGACTCTCTGATTTCAGATATGATTTCAGCCAGGTTCGAATTGCGTGTGCCGTCAGTCGCGCTCCATGCCAGGTATCTGTTGGCATTGCCTGTCAGCTGGGCCGGAATCTGGCGGAACATCTTTGAGGCGTTTCCAGTCGGGTCTATCTTGTTGAAATCATCTTCATATAAAGTTATGACAGACCGTTTCACACTGTCAACTTTTTCAAGATTGTTGGTATCCAGATAGGCAGCTACGGCCTGAGGCATTCCTCCCACAAGCATGTACAGACGGAAATCGCGCATCAGCTTGCGGTTTGTGTCATCTCCCAAATATGTCCTGTCCCGGAAGCATCCTTGAAGAAGTTTTATCGTGGCTGTATCTCCCAATGCCCACCTGAACTCCTCATAGTCCATCGGATACATGTAAAGTTTGGTTTCTTCACTCGGTATCAGAATATCCTTGACATTCTTGCGTATGGATATGAGCGAGCCGGTCTCTATATAATCATACCTGCCGTCTTTTACAAGATACTTGATGGCTTGTCTTGCCCTCGGTGCAAGCTGGACTTCATCAAAGATGATGACTGATTTCCGCTCTTTCAACTCGACACCGTATTCAAATTGCAGGCGCATGAATATATGTTTAAGATCGGAAACGTCATTGAACAGATCACGGATTTCGGCAGAACAGGCGGCAAAATCCACCAATATATAGTTCTCATATTCATTGGCTGCAAATTCCTCTGCAATGGTGGACTTCCCGACACGTCTTGCACCCTGTATCAATACGGCAGTTCTGCCCTCATCCGTCTGCTTCCAATGCAGCAGCTCATCGTAAATTTTTCTTCTGAATATCATATATAATATTGTCAGCAAGCACAAAGATAGCACACAATTACACGAATCTCAAAATCTCCTAAAGCAAGAATTACACAAATCTCAAAATCATAGCACTTTGATTTATTTTGAAAACAGAGGAGGACAGCCGTCCACCGCACAAGCTGCGAACAAATATGGTGAATGATTGTCAGTAAAGCAATTTAATGAAAAACCTTATATTTGCCGTTACAAACTCATTTACAGATGAAAGCAGCAATAGTAGGAGCAAGCGGCGCAGTGGGACAGGAGTTCCTGCGCGTGCTCGAACAGAGAAATTTCCCGGTTGACGAACTTCTCCTTTTCGGGTCGGAAAGGAGCGCCGGACGCAAATACACATTCCGCGGAAAGGAGATTGAGGTCAAGCTTCTGCGGCACAACGATGACTTCAAGGGCGTGGACTATGCCTTTGTTTCTGCCGGTGCAGGGACATCCAGGGAGTTCGCGGACACTATCACCAAGTTCGGTACTGTCATGATCGACAACTCGAGCGCATTCCGCATGGAAGACGATGTTCCCCTTGTGGTCCCCGAATGCAATGCCGAAGATGTCCTCACGAGGCCGCGCGGCATCATCGCGAACCCCAACTGCACGACAATCATGATGGTGGTGGTGCTCAAGCCCATCGACAGGCTGTCTCACATCCGCAGGATTCACGTCGCCAGCTACCAGTCAGCTTCCGGAGCAGGGGCCCAGGCAATGGCCGAACTGCAGGAACAGTACAGGCAGATAGTCCGGGGAGAACCCGTGACAGTCGACAAGTTCGCCTACCAGCTTGCCTACAACGTGATTCCCCAGATCGATGTCTTCACAGACAACGGCTACACCAAGGAGGAGATGAAGATGTTCAACGAGACCCGCAAGATCATGCACTCCGATGTCAGGTGCTCCGCGACCTGCGTGAGAATTTCGTCGCTCCGCTCACATTCTGAGGCCGTTTGGTTCGAGACTGAGAGGCCGCTCAGTGAAGCTGAGGTCCGTGCTGCACTCGAAGCTGCACCCGGAGTCACTGTCCAGGATGATCCCGCAACCAAGACCTATCCCATGCCGCTCTTCACAGGCGGTAAGGACGATGTCTATGTAGGACGCATCCGCAAGGACATCTCCGACGAGAACGGAATGACCCTGTGGCTCTCCGGCGACCAGATACGCAAGGGAGCGGCACTGAATGCGGTGCAGATTGCAGAATATCTGATAAAGAACGAACGCAAGTAAACAGGAATGAACACTTTCGCAAAACTGATTCTTGCGGCTGTCCTGATGTCGGCGGTTGCAGGATGCGGGATTTTCAGATCATACAGCGACCGCATGAGCGACATTCATGCAGGAATGACTCCCGGACAGGTGGAAAATGTCATGGGCAGGCCCGACATGAGGAGTTTTGACGGCAACTGGGAGGAATGGCAGTACTATGCCTACCTCGATGATGAGCATACCTCATACATGATGATCGAGATCGGTTTCGAGGACGGCAAAGTCCGCAGCATGAACTCCTACAGGGTTGACAAGCCCGTCGCCCCTCCCCGGGCAGAAGGCCATCATCCCAGTCCCGGAGTCCACGTGGAAGTTCACTCGGGAGAATAGGAATTTCATATTTTCACGTCAGTTCTTTCAAAAGCTGTTTACTGGCGTAATGGAGTGTGACATGGCATGCACGCTTTGACAGCTTCCTGGAATTACCCCTTACTCCTTTCAAGCCGTCCATCTGCCAAATATTCCACGAGATTTATTTCAACGATTTGAGTTGTGTTTTTTGCCAAACTTTGCTTTGTAATAGTCAATGAAGGTGTACAAAAGAGATTCCCGGGCAAGAAAAAGGTTTGTCTCCCTGCCATTCGCTTGACGTCTGCGTACAAGAAATCATAGCCTTTGTTCTATCGGGATAGGTTCTACGGTTACGGAATCATATCGGCTCACCAAATACGTAGCCTCTCCACAGGTAATTTCAAGGCGATTCTCTTTGATGTAATTATGCCAGGTTTTGCCTTCAGAAAATATCAACTTGACAATTTTCCGAGCTTAACGTTCGGTCCATCAGCAATATTGAAAGTAGCTCGGGCGATTGTTTATAAATTTCGTTTTCGCGAATGTCCGCCTGAAATGGATTAGTTATACAGATCACGTTCCTCCTATTTTATTCCTAATTCCCGTTTTAACCATACCTCCATTATGGGGTCGGGAATCACTACCTGGCGTTTCTCGATCTCTATAAGTTCTTTCTTGACTAAAGCCCGCTTTACAATACTTACATTGGCAGACGAACCGAGCTGATATTTATGCAGGACTTCCTGTGTAGTAAACTCGCTGTGGATGCCATCAATAACAGCTCGAAGGAAATTCATTTGATAGGTTGTCAAGCTCTCGGTCTGCTTCTCGAATAACGGAGTATTCTGGTCAATGATATCCTGATACGCAGCTTCGAAATCTTGTTCTGTCGCAACTCTGTCTGTATGAATCCATACTAACCATGCTAACTGCTGTACATACGAAGAATGATTATCCACCCTTTGGCAAATCTTCTCGGCCAACTCTTCAGAGATTTGCTTGCCGGTAACTTCAAATCGTCTGCAAATATATTCTACCCAATCTTGAGTAGCGATCTTTGACAGATAAATTGCATCTCCGAATTTATAAAACGGATAACTCTTCTTTTCAAATAGTTCATTCATCAGATGTTTTTTGCTCCCGAAAAGGCAATAGGATACGGATTTCTGTAACTGCCAAACTGAGCGTAAACGTTTCTGAAAGGTTTTGGAATCCTTAAACTCTGCGATCTGTTGGAATTCGTCAATGCATACAACGATATTGCACCCTTTCTTTTGAGCTATTTTCTCTGGAAGTTGCAGGATTTCATCAATATCGTTGCTTTTGGGATTTATTTCAAGCGATATGGAAAAATCCGTCATAGGATCAGGTCCGATTGAGATTCTTGGAGTGATATGCGCCAAGAACAGTTTGGCATTTTCAAGCCACTCCTCTAATTTTGAAGAGGTTTGTTTGAGAATCGCGGAAGCGAATGCGTCATAGAAATCCTTGTCGCTGCGGCAAGAGAAAATATCTAGATATACAACCTTCAACTGATCGGATTGTACCAAACGACATACTTTCTGCACCAAAGAGGTCTTGCCCCAACGGCGAGGAGAAATCAGTACTGTATTTACGCCATGACGGAAGTTCAACAACAAACGCTCCGTCTCTTTTTCTCGATCAGTAAAGTTATCTCCCGATGTTGCAACTCCGAATGTAAAAGGTTTATTCTCCATGTATCGCTAAATTGTCTACATCAAAAGTAAGAAATGTTTTTATTACTAACAATTTTATTACTAATAAAAATATTACAGCCGCATTCTAAGGCGTTTCTATAGATCACATTGCTTTATTCCATACGGAATTAGTCACTATAGACAAAGCTCCTCAAATTAAGAATAGCCCTAACCATTGATCAAGAGCGTAGTTCAGTAATATCCTTGACTTTCGGCCATTATCCTCTCATATGATATGATGAATATTTACAAATGTCTTGATGCAAAACACCGCAAAAGCAGCAAGAATTCTCCAAAATAGCATATTTTTGCTATAAACCGATAAAACAGACTGCCATGATTGATTTTACGACAGACCTGTGGCTCATTCTGATAGCCTTGGCAAATACTCTGCTGCTACTGCTGCTTCACAGGACACTTCATGTTAAGGCCGAAACAGTCAGAAGATTCCTGACATTCCGGTTTGCAGATTCGCTTGACTTTTTCGATCACCTCGTCAAAGACATCCTTGTCTCGCTAATCATCGCCCACCTGATGATCTACCTTGGAGCCGGCAAAACCTACACGCTGATTACCGTAATCGCCCTGCACATCATCGCAGACATTCCAGTCACGGCATACTACCGAAAGAATTCCACTCGGCATAATTAAAGAAAGAGAGGGATGACGGAAATGACCTCCGGGCAGTGACGCCTCTATCCCCGTCACTCAACCCAGTTGGAGATGTGGCTTGAGGGGTTCAGAGGAGTCTGGTCCGAGAGCACAAGCGACTTGACCATGTGCAGGGTCCCCTGCTTGTATTTTTGGAAATGCCCCGACGCAATGTGTTTATGGTATGCTTCCTCAGAAGCGTAGGTCTCGAGTATCGTGATCATGCAGGGATTCTCCTTGTCCGCAAGCGCATACATTGTGAGGACCCCCGGTTCGGTGCGCAGCGAGGTTTCCCCCACTTCCACTGCATATCTCATGTATTCCTCAAGGTATTCCGGATATACTTCTATCTTCGACAGGCGCACAATCCCGTCGGACTGCATCTCCTGTTTGACGCAGTTGCTTGTTTCAATTGTCTTTTCCATACTCTCCGAACCGGATTCTGTCCGGTTTCCGCATGCCGTCGCGAGCAGAACGGCCGCACATGCGGCAATAATCAATTTGTTCATTGTTTCCGATATTCAATGTTGAAAAGCGAGGCGGCGTTTCCTCCGAGAATTCCGTCGGCATATGGTGCAAGTTCCTTATCCTCCTTCAGAAGAGTCTTGAGCCGCGACAGGCCGGCAGCGAGAACCTCCGGCGGCTGGTACGGATAATCTGAACCGTAGAGCAAGTGGTCTGGTGAGGTGATCCCGAGAAGCGACTTCAGCACCTCAGGAGAAGGATTTCCCGCAAGGTCATAATAGAGATTTCGCAGGTTCGCCTCCCAGTCAATCGCCGCCGCCATCCCCTTTTCCGACATGAAACGGTTGATTCCGCCGGCTCTTGGAATCGCAAGAGGTAGAAATGACCCGCAGTGCGGCACGACGAATCTTATTTTCGGGAAACGTGCGGGAACGTTGTGCGCTATCATGTTCAATACTGCGCGGGTTGTCTCGGCGGGATATTCGTATGCCGCGAGCGGCATAGAGGCAACCAGAGACTCATTCAGCGGAACCGGTTTGTGTGGGTGCAGTATTACAACTGCCCCACGTTCGTTCAGAACGCACATCAGGCTGTCGAGTGCCGGATCTCCGAGATACTGTCCGCGGCTGTTGGTCGCCAGTTTGACTCCGTCAGCCTTCAGAGTGTCAAGCGCATAGACCGCTTCCCGCACGGCCGCTTCAACATCAGGAAGAGGCAGCGCTGCGCAGAACAGAAATTTTCCGGGATATTCGGCCTCGAGAGCCGCGGAGGCAAGGTTGTACTTGTGCACCTCCCTCCGGCATTCACCGCTGTCTCCGAAATAAGGCTGCGGAGCTGGCATCGAGAGCACGGACACGCCGATTCCCGATGCTCTCATGAATTCAAGATGAGAGCCCGCATCCCATGAGGGCAGCGGCCAGTTTTCGTCCATAGCCGCTCCCTTGTCCTCCAGAAAGCGTACAAACTCCGGAAGCACATTGTGGCTGTGGACATCGATTATTCCTCGGGCATGTGCGGTGCCGTGAATAATGAAAGCGCACATCATAACTACAAGTATTCCTTTCACCCTTGCCAATTCTGCCATGCCCGGCAGGACATGGACTAAAGTCAGCAGCAAAGCTACCGCGAATCAAGCGAAATGATGTTGAAGGAAGACGGAAGTTTGTACCCGTTTTACTGAACTTCGTCCAGAGCCTTCACCACTGCCCTGTTCTCCTTGCCGTCAATGCAGACCGTAAGTTCATGGTCATAGTGCACGATCCTCACGAACTCACTCTCGTATTCGGCGTCCATCGCGTCCAGAGCCTCAAAATCGCAGTACTCGCCCGGGCGGGAATAAGGATTCACGTTGACGTATCCGGCATTGAAGGATGTCATGTTCTGGAAGAAATGCGTACCCTGGCTAGGGTCAATGCGGAAATTCTCGAGACAGCACTCCACGATCACCTTTGCTTCGGAAATGTTGCTCCACTGCACCGGGACACCGAGCGACGGGATGCTGGAGCCCCAGCGGCCGAAACCGATGAGAACATAATTTCGTCCCTGCTCGCGCATGCGGTTGTTTATTGCAGTCACCTCCGCAGCCATTTCCCTTGTCTTCATCACGTCAAAGCTGTCGCGCTTCAGATACACGATATCATAGATTCCTGAAATCGCCCCGGGACCTATGGCGCATCCTGACGACAGCAGCGCCCCGCTGGTGTCGAGAGAGTTCCAATCCACCTTGTTGAAATTGTTCACGGCGGATATTGGCCTGATCTGCAGTACGTTGAAGACAGCCGCCCTGTCCGGTCCCCTGTCAAGATCTGCGGCAAACTCAATCTCGACCGCACACTTCACTTCTTTCCGCGTTATCTCAAGCAGCGTATTGATGATGTCAGCGATAGGGAACGTGTTGTACTTGAGCATGTGGGCGAAAGTCACGAACTTGGGCCCGGGAGGCACCGGAGAGTCCACTATCCGCTGATTCTCGTAGTCCCAGGTCGAAACCACCTTGGAAAACGAACGGAATTTCCCGCACTCTGATATCGGTATGCGCTCCAAGTTGACGGCATCGTCGACCGAAGTCTTGAACTTGTCCGGCTGGAGATTCAGCGCGAACATGGCCTGCTGCGTCTCCCTCATTGTGAGGTCGGGTGTGGAGGTCTGGAGCACATTTTTCGGGTACTTCGGAGAGAAGCGCAGCACCTGGTCTCCGTCGACCACGGCCTTCCCCAGACCGAACGCAAGTTTCGCGACCCCGTCCTCGGGGGTCTCGTAGCCTATGGGATAGAAATTGATTGACCTGGCAACTCCGGAGAAGGTCGGGAAATAGTACCCGCCGTCCTCGCTGCCGCAGATTTCCTGCAGCACGATGGCCATCTTCTCTTCCGAAATCACGTTTGAAGTGGAAATGATGTACCCTCTCGAGGAGGCAAAATATACCGATGCATAGACACTCTTGATTGCCTTCGACAGCAGTCTCAGTTCCTGGTCCTCGTTTTCAGTGTGCGGAATCATATAGGTGGAGTACACTCCGGCAAACGGCTGGTAGTAGGAGTCCTCAAGCATCGAAGAAGAACGCACGGCAAGCGGACGACGCACGTTGCGTATGAACACACGCAGGGCTTCAGTAAGCTTTGCCGGCAGGGTCGAGGCCACGAACTCCGAAAGGATTTCCGCATCGGTCAGGTCCGAATTGATCACATACTGGAGGCCGTTCTCCAGAATGAACTTGTCGAAATACTCGGTTGTGATCACAAGTGTGCGCGGCACCAGTACGCGGACGTCTTCCCACTTGCCGTAAAGGTCATATTTCGAGAGGATGTGGTTCAGGAAGGCCAATCCCCTCGCCTTGCCTCCGAGCGAGCCGCTGCCGAGCCTGGAGAACCAGATAGCGTCATTGTAGGTAGCCGGATCGAAGCTGGCCACCACACCCAGCCCCTGGCGCATTCTGTAGTCATGCAGCATGCGCAGGTTGAGCTTGCGTATCTCGGACAGATCAGTGTCGGCATTGACGTTGACATTGCGGAACGAGTCTCCTATGCTGAAAAGACCTCGACTGTAGAGCCAGCGCGATATGTAGTTCTTGCCCGCAAAATACAGCAGGGCCTGGTCCGACATCGTGGAGACGAGTTTCTCGAACTCGAACAGGTTCCTCGCCCTCGCCAGTTCCTGCCCGGTATTGGGGTCAGTAACGATGAAGTCGCCGAAAGAAAACTCACGGGCAATGTACTCACCCAACTGGTGGATCAGCGTCTTTGAAGTCTTGCGCACGAATCCGACTCCGAGCTCTTCGGCAACGGACCTCATGCTTTCCTGCGACGACTGCAACAGATACGGAAGCGTAGGGTTCTCCGCCTTGATGAGCCGGCAGAGATTGATTCCGGCATCGATCACCTCCGTGTCGCGCCTGTCGCCCTTGTGCATGATGAAGCCGACGTCGGAGATGATTCCAAGCATATTGCTGCGGTACTTGCGGTAGAGTTCGAGAGCTTCATCATAGCAGGTCGCGAGAAGGATTTTCGGGCGTGCGCGCTTGCGCATGTACTGCTGCTCCTCATTGAGAGCATCTCTGACCGCCTCGTTGTTCTGCTGAAGCACGAGCTTGTAGAGAAGCGGAAGATATGCGGAATAATAGCGCACCGAATCTTCAACGAGCATGATCGTGCGCACGCCCATCTCAAGAATGTCGTGCTCGGCGTTCAACTTGTCCTCAAGCAGCTTGATTATCGCTATTATCAGGTCAGTGCTGTTGTTCCAGCTGAACACGTAGTCTATATTGTCTTGTCCTGCTGCGCGATGTAATTGTAGATGACCTTGGAATATGAGGACATCAGCACTATCGGGGTCTGCGGGATGATTTCCTTGGCGAGACCCGCGAATTCAAACACGTCGAGCTTGCCGACATTGAACATCGTGATGATCAGGTCGTATTTGTCCCCCTGGCGTTTCAGCAGGTCAAGTGCTTCGATGGTGGACTCCACCCGGTCGATTGACGGCGGATTGCTCAGGTTGAGTTCGGCGTAGTCCTGCGAGATCCGCGCCTCAATATGGCCATCCTCCTCAAGAGAGAAGCTGTCGTAGTTGTTGCATATCAGCAGGATGTTGCGTATCCTCCTGACCATCAGCCGGGTGTAGTCCTGTCCAAACATAAGCAAGTCCTTAAACGAGTCCCTGGTCAACCATCGCGTTGGCAACCTTGATGAAGCCGGCGATGTTGGCGCCCTTCACATAGTTGATGTAGCCGTCCTCTTCCTTGCCGTACTTCAGGCAGGAAGCATGAATGTCGGACATGATGCGGTGCAGATGGGCATCAACTTCTTCAGAAGTCCATTTCTGGCGTATCGAATTCTGGGTCATCTCAAGTCCGGACGTTGCCACTCCTCCGGCATTTGAAGCCTTTCCGGGAGAATAGAGCAGTTTCGCGTTCCGGAAAATTTCGATGGCATCAGGGGTCGTTGGCATGTTGGCGCCTTCAGCAACGCACCAGCAGCCGTTCTTCACGAGTTTTTCGGCATCGGCAGCCTCAATTTCATTCTGGGTGGCGCAAGGGAGAGCAATGTCGCACGGAACGCCCCAAGGCCTCTCGCCAGGATAATATGTTGCCTGAGGATACTTCTCAGCATACTCCCTGATGCGACCACGGCGCACGTTCTTGAGTTCGAACACGTAAGCAAGCTTTTCTTCGTCCAGTCCTTCGGGATCATGGATGTATCCGTCGGAGTCCGAGAGGGTCACGACCTTGGCACCAAGCCTCATAGCCTTCTGTGCCGCATACTGCGCAACATTTCCTGAACCTGAAATGAGGACGGTCTGCCCTTCAAATGTCTTTCCTTTGAGCGCCATCATCTCCTGAGCAAAATAGCAGACACCGTATCCGGTTGCTTCGGGTCGCAGCAGGCTGCCTCCCCATGCCAGGCCCTTTCCTGTCATGGAACCGGTAAACTCGTCGCGAAGGCGCTTGTACTGTCCGAACATGAAGCCGACCTCACGTCCGCCGACTCCGATGTCGCCTGCAGGCACATCAGTGTCGGGCCCGATATGCCGCTGAAGTTCGGTCATGAAACTCTGGCAGAAACGCATGACTTCCGCATCAGACTTGCCTCTCGGATTGAAGTCAGCACCGCCCTTGGCTCCGCCCATGGGCAGGGTCGTGAGCGCGTTCTTGAAGGTCTGTTCGAATGCGAGGAACTTCATGATGCTGAGGTTCACGCTGGCGTGAAAACGGATTCCTCCCTTGTACGGGCCGATGGCACTATTCATCTGCACCCTATAGCCGCGGTTGATGTGGATTTCGCCACGGTCGTCGGTCCACGGCACCCTGAACATGATGACGCGTTCCGGCTCCACCATCCTTTCAAGGATCTTCAGATCCATGAGGTACGGATATGCAACCACGTAGTCGGCTACACTTTCCACGACCTCCCTCACTGCCTGGTGGAATTCGCTCTCACCCGGATTGCGCGAGACAAGTTCAGACATGAACTTCTCGACATAATTTTTGGTAAACTTGTCCATAAGGTAATTTTTGTCAATCTTTCAAAGATACCCATTATTATTTGAAATCACATCATCGGCATAAAATACACGGGTGACAAAAAAATTAAAAAAGTCGTTCAACAACAGTGATTTTTTGTAGCTTTAGTGTCGGTTTTATTACCTTATAGTTTCACTAAAATCTTTAAAAATGAAAAAACTGACAATCTGCTTGCTGCTTGCAGTCTTTCCGATGTGGTTCACGTCATGCGTGAAACCGGACGAAGCAGCATCTTCGGTTCCTTCCATTACAATCGAAGAGCCAACGACCGACCTCACGTCCGTCACCTTTACCGTCAAGGCGGAGAATGCATCCGACGCTGCATATCTGCTCTATGCCTCTGACGAGAGCTATGAGCCGGCAGCCGGAGACATCTTCAGCAACGGTACAAGAATTCCGGCTGACGAACCTTCAACTCAGACTGTAAATGACCTCGAGCCCAACACTTCGTATACGATAGCGGCGGTCGCCAAGAATTCTCTCGGAGAGTATTCGAAAATCGCTACGGCAACGGTTTCAACAACTCCCAGTGAAGGATTGTACTCATTCGAGGTAAGCGTATCTGACGTGACTGACGTCACAGCCCATGTCAAGGTAACCCCCTCCGACGGAAACGCAAGCTATGTCGTTGACTGGGTTGGCGCCGGCACATACGAAGGAATGACCGGAGACGAAATATATGCCGAATACTACAGGATCTTCAACGGCACAGCAATCAATTCCGGCAAGGATCTCAAGGACGTTCTTGCCGAGAACCTCTCAACCGGAGTGTTTGACGAGACCCTCACCGAGCTTCTCCCTCTCACCGACTATGAACTGGTTGTCTTCGGAATGGATCCCGAGAAAGGTTTCCTTACCTCAGACGTGCAGCTCGTGCCCTTCAAGACTGCCGAGCAGGTTCTTACCCTTGATGTACGTGTAGAGAACATCACCGCCAAGTCAGCCGACGTCTATGTTTATCCTTCAAATGACGAGGACACATTCATCTGGCTTTGCGAGCCTGTCAACAAGTATCCCGGAATGTCACTGGAAGAAATTGCCGAGACCTACACTGCCAACAACAAGATGTATCTTGACATGTACATGGGCCTGTACACAGGAGCCCAGGAGTATCCCGGATAC
Organism: uncultured Bacteroidales bacterium; assembly: GCA_902491795.1. Classification (GTDB taxonomy): domain Bacteria; phylum Bacteroidota; class Bacteroidia; order Bacteroidales; family UBA932; genus Cryptobacteroides. Next base: position 32,656 of record CABUIX010000016.1, read on the forward strand.
GAACTCATGCCCGGCGTAGACTATTACATCCTCGCCTACGGATATGAGCCCGGAGTGGGAATATCCACCGATGTCGAGGGTGAATTCTTCAGCGCGCTGCCCGGCGGAGACATCGAGACCTTCTCTGCAGAAATCAACATCACCAATACACAGGGAGAGCGCATAGACTATACCGTGGTTCCCAACGACGAGACCATCTACTACCTGCCCGGATGCATGAAGACTTCCGAGTATTCCGATGACCTTGTGAAGACCGACGTTGCCGAGTACATCAAGTCATACTGGGAGCAGAACCTCACTTACAACCCCGCCTATTCAATTGAAGAAGCCGTTGACGTGCTCTGCTACACCGGCACTGTAGAACTGTACGCCAGCCCTCTCGAGCCCGAGACTGACTACACGATTTTCGCAGTTCCTGTGAACTCAAAGGGCGAGACAGGAAGCATTGTAATCTCAAAGCAGGCAACCACACCCGACATGGGATATTCAGACGCCAATGTGACATCCGAATACATCGGAGCATGGGATGCCAAGGTGCTCCAGGACGCCGGATATTTTACCGACCAGGATCTCACCAACCAGTACGTCATGGCATACAGGATAACTGTCAGCCCTACCTGCGAGACCGTCAAGATCAAGGCATGGAACGGACAGACAGAACTCACTGACCAGGAACTCATCGACATAATCGAGCCTTACTGGGACCTTGTATACACAGGCGAGGATGTCGACAAGCTGAAATATGTCTACACCCTGACCCCCAACTACTGGCCGGGCGGACAGACCCTCTGCACGCTTGGATTCGATGCCGACGGAGTAAGGGCAGCAATGGGCAGGACCTATGTTGACGTGTTCTGGGAAGATGCACTTCTTCCTCTCGAAGATTGGGAGGCACTGCAGAGTGGTGGCAGCGAATCAACCACCGCGCTTTCCGCAATCGCTCCCGACAACAAGGTTTCAGAAACCAGGGCCGCCACAGGGATGCAGAAAGTCATGCTTTCCCCGAAAAATTCAGCCAAGTAGAACCATAAAATCGAATAAATATGAAAAGCCATAAATTGCTTGTAGGCGCATTGTCAGCAGCTGCCGCAGCCGCTTTCATGTTCACCTTCACTTCGTGCCAGAAAAGCAGCATAGAGTCAAAACTGATCATGGACCAGGAGACTCTGGAGCTCGATGAGGAGGGCGGCACAGCCAAGCTTACATATACCCTGCTCAATGCCGGGGAGAATCCTGAAATCTCTGTCGAGGGCCTTCCCGAATGGATAACCGACCCCGTAACCTCAGTAAGCGGAGAAGTCACGCTCACTGTTGCCTCAAATTCCGGTGATGCCCGCGAGGCCGTGCTGACGCTGGTATGCGGAACACTTTCAGGAGAATTCACCGTAAGGCAAAGTGCATTCAGAACTTATCCGACGGCTGAAGAAATTGCCGGAAAGGTCTTCAATGCCACATGGTGCCAGTTCTTCGCGGACGAGACCTACATGTTCAAATACGACAACAGCCAGAACTGGGTCATGACAGATGACAACGGCGAATTCGTATACCTGACGGCTGGCGAATGGGCACAGGATCTTGTCGACAGGTACAATGCCGATCATCCCGACGCTCCCGAGACCGTTGAAGCGGCTCTGGGCTTCGACTTCACCGACACATCTGCCGGAGCAGAGAATTACCTCTACATCAAGACCTCCATGGACAATGTCGCAGAATGCTGGTCCGGTTCAAGGACCCCTTATGGAGATGTTGCAGGAAAAGATTTCGGCGGTGAGTACACCTACGACGAGGCCACAGGCAAAATGACAATTGTCAGCACCGCAAACACCACTTACACCTGCAACGTGACAATCCAGTTCACCAGATTGTCTGACGGGAACCTCGAATTCCAGGTTCTGAGCTACGACAACTACACGTGGACAAGCGACGGAAGCACGATTGAAGGCCATCCTTACCAGCCTTGGCAGAATGTTTTCGGCGGCGACGCGTTCTCATTCATGCTTGCCGACTATGACGACGCATCCATTGCATGGTGCCCCTGCGGCAAGCTTGTTTACACCTGCTACGTGCGTGAAAACGTATAGTCGCGTATCCTGTCAGGAATACAATTGCCTGGCATGACAAGAAAAAAAAGGCAGCCCGAAAATTTTCGGACCGCCTTTTTTCTTTGACTTTCACAATTGCAATTTGATTGCATTGAAATAATTCTATATTTGTGCTGTATGGTCAACCGGAAATTCATATCTGCCGCATGCATGCTGGCATTTGCAGTCGTGCTTCTGCACTCTGCAATTCCTCACAGCCACCAATGCGTCATCCGCGAAAACCATATCCATCATCTCTACAACTGCGGACAGCTGAACACCTATCTTCAGAGTTCAGACCACAGTACCGTTCATGTTCTTTTTGCAGCCGCCGCAACTGCTGGAGGCATTCAGTCTCTTCCGGAGCGCCCTGGAGAGTCCGAGCCGATATCTTTCGATTACGGATGCCGTTTCAGGTCTAAGCCCGCATCATTCCTGCGGCTGCTCACACTTCGAGGGCCTCCGCAGCATTCAGGACTCAAGCAGCGGTCATGAACCGCACCGGCTGTCCGTCTTTGCGGACGGCAATTTTCCTGTGTAAGTCAACATCAACCGAAACCAACGTCACCAGACGCAAAATGAAAAAGACACATTATATACTGGCGGCAATTTGCCTGCTGGCCGCTGCCGCCTGCCACAACCATACTGAAGAACACGAACACGAGACGGAGGAGGCTGCGGAGAACCATGCCCATGAAGAGGCATCAAGCGGAGAAATAGTCATGTCTGCTGAAAGGGCAAAGGAAGCCGGAGTCGAGGTGCAGACTGTCCTTCCTGGCAAATTCAGCACCGCCATCAGGACCTCAGGCGTGCTCTCCCCCGCCGGCAACGGAGCCGCAACCGTCACTTCGCGAACGGCAGGAATACTTTCTTGGAACGGCGCCACCCCGGTACCGGGACAAGCAGTTTCTGAATCTGAAGTGATCGCCACTGTATCCGCAGGAGGAATGGGCGAAGGCGATGCCGTCACAAAGGCGGCAATAGCCTACGAAGCAGCCAAAACCGAATACGAAAGGGCAAAATCCCTGCTGGAGGACAAGATAATCTCGCAGAGGGAATTCACGGCCATCGAAGCCAACTACAAGACGGCACTCAACGCATGGCAAGGTTCCTCCTCCGGGGAGAACATGAACGGTGTCGGGGTTGTTTCGCCGATGGGAGGCAACATTGTCTCCGTGCTCAAGTCAGAAGGCGACTATGTGGCCGCCGGAGAGGCAATCGCAACGGTATCGGACAATTCCCGCCTAAGGCTGACGGCGGATCTTCCCGAAAAATATGCTTCCATGCGCAATTCCGTCTCCGGAGTCAATTTCAGAGTTGGCAGCGATGAAGGAACAGTCAGCCTCCCCGGAAGCGAAGCCCGCCCGGTAGCAGTCGGAAGTTCACTGACAGCTGCATCATCCTACATCCCTGTCACTTTCGAATTCGCAAACCGCAACGGATTCCTTCCGGGCACATACGCCGAAGTCTGGCTGCTCTCGGACAGCAGCGACAATGTAATATCTGTTCCGGAGTCTGCGCTCACAGAGGAGCAGGGAGAATTCTTCGTCTATGTCAGGCTTGACGAGGAATGCTACCGCAAGGTGCCCGTCACCGTCGGAGGCCGCAACGGAGTCAGCGTGGAGATTTTGTCAGGCCTCAAGGGAGGTGAAGATGTCGTGGTCAAGGGAGCATATCAGGTCAGGCTCTCCTCCGCATCGGTAATTCCCGGCCACACCCACAACCATTAGCATTCAGCCATGCTCAACAAGATAATCGAGTTTGCGCTGCACAACAGGCTTTTCATACTGCTTGCAGCAGTGCTGCTGATTGCCGGAGGCATCTACGTCTCCGAGACCATGGAGGTCGACGTGTTCCCTGACCTGAACGCCCCCACCGTGGTGATAATGACCGAGGCACAGGGAATGGCCCCCGAAGAGGTTGAAAAAACCGTGACATTCCCAATCGAAACAGCCGTGAACGGGGCAACTGACGTGCGTCGCGTGCGCTCTTCATCAACAACAGGGTTCTCTGTGGTCTGGGTCGAGTTCGACTGGGGCACGGACATATACCGTGACCGTCAGATTGTCTCCGAAAAACTTGCCACCCTGGGCGACCAGCTTCCGTCGAACGTCGGCACCCCTACCCTGGGCCCGCAGTCCTCCATTCTCGGTGAAGTATTGATAATCGGGCTGACGGCCGACGGAGAGACATCGCTCGAGGAACTGCGCACCATTGCCGACTGGACCATCAGGCCGCAGCTTCTCTCTGTCGGAGGAGTTGCACAGGTGGCCGTACTCGGCGGCGACATCAAGGAATACCAGATTCTGCTCGACATGGACAGGATGCGCCGCTTCGGCGTCAGCGTCGATGAAGTGCTGGCGGCCACGCAGGACATGAACCGCAACGCGTCCGGTGGAGTGCTTTATGAATATTCCAACGAGTACATTATCCGCGGCATGTCATCGACCACCTCCGTTGACGACATTGCGGTCGCGGTGGTAAAGATTGCTGACGACGGAAGGCCGATCACACTGAGAGACATTGCCGAAGTGCGTACCGGCCCTAAGGAACCGCGCACCGGCACCGCTTCCATCGAAGGGAAACCTGGAGTGCTTCTGACAGTGACCAAACAGCCCAAAGTCTCGACAAACGACCTGACGGAGGCGCTTGACGCAAAGATGGCGGATATCGCAAGGACACTGCCGGAGGACATCAGCATAAAGACGGACATCTTCCGTCAGAGCAACTTCATAGATGCCTCAATAGGCAATATCCGGAAGTCTCTGGTCGAAGGGGCCCTGTTCGTGATCCTGGTGCTGTTCCTCTTCCTGATGAATGTGAGGACCACCGTGATATCTCTCGTCACAATCCCGCTTTCGCTGCTCATCACCATCATCGTGCTGAGGATTACCGGCCTGAGCATCAACACCATGAGCATAGGCGGCATGGCAATCGCCATCGGCTCACTGGTCGACGATGCCATAGTGGACGTGGACAATGTGTTCAAGAGGCTACGCGAGAATCATCTGAAGCCCGAAGGACAAAGGCGCAGGGTCCTCGATGTGGTGTTCGATGCCTCAAAGGAGGTGAGACTGCCCATCCTGAACTCCACCTTCATAATCGTGGTGAGCTTCATCCCCATCTTCTTCCTTTCAGGAATCGAAGGCAGGATGCTGATTCCGCTTGGAGTTGCATTCATTGTCTCGCTCTTTGCTTCCACGCTTGTCGCCCTGACCCTGACTCCCGTACTCTGCAGTTTCCTTCTCAAGAACACCGGTGCCACCAAGAGTACCAGCAAGGAATCACCGGTCACCAGATGGCTCAAAAATGTTTACGGCAAAGCCCTGGCAGGGGCCTTGCATCATCGCAAGGCAGTGCTTGGAGTCTCTGCGGCAGCTCTGGTCGCCGCCATTGTGATGGCGCTTGGATTCGGTTCAAGTTTCCTTCCGCCGTTCAATGAAGGGTCGTTCACGATCAATGTAAGTACCCTGCCCGGAGTTTCACTCGAGGAGAGTGACGCAATTGGGCGCAAGGCTGAGGAACTGATACTTTCGGTACCGGAAATCAAGACCGTGGCACGCAAGACAGGACGCGCTGAACTTGACGAACATGCACTTGGCGTCAACACTTCCGAAATGGAGGCTCCGTTTGAATTCGGAGGCAGGCCGAAGAGCGAGATAATTGCGGAACTCAGGCATAAGCTGGGAACTCTTCCGGGCGTCAACGTGGAAATCGGACAGCCGATATCCCACCGTATCGATGCCATGCTCTCCGGGACCCAGGCAGCGATTGCGGTCAAGATCTTCGGTGACGACCTCAATACCCTGTTCAGCATCGGCAGCCAGATAAAGTCCGCGGTGAGCGGAATCGAAGGACTGGCCGACGTGAATCTGGAGCAGCAGATTGAGCGTCCTGAACTCGCGATAGTGCCGCGGCGCGAGATGCTCGCAAGATACGGCGTCACGATGTCCGAATTTGTCGAATATGTTGAAGTCTGCCTCGGAGGGCGCCCGGTTTCTCAGGTTTATGAAGGCGGAAGAGTGTTTGACCTGACGGTCAAGGCATCCGGAGACTGGCGCGACCGCATTGAGACAATCAAGGACATGACAATAGACACACCCGAGGGAAAGGTTCCGCTTGACCGCGTGGCCGAGATCAGATCTGCATCTGGACCTAATACCATAAACCGGGAAAACGCGCAGCGCAAGGTTGTGGTTTCCGCCAACATTACCGGAGGAGACCTGCAGGGTGCGGTTGACGCGATGCAGGCGGCCATTGCACAAAAGGTTGTGCTCCCGGAAGGATACCACATAGAGTTCGGCGGACAGTTCGAAAGTGCTCAGAGCGCATCCAGGACATTGTCGATATTGACGGTGTTCGCGATCATTGTGATCTTCCTGCTTCTGTACAACCAGTTCAGAAGCTTCAAGCAGTCTGCCATCGTGCTTATTGACCTGCCGCTCGCGCTTATCGGCGGAGTGCTGATGGTGTTCTTCAGCGACAGGATACTCTCGATTCCTGTAATCATCGGCTTCATTTCGCTGTTTGGAATCGCAACCCGCAACGGAATGCTGCTGATAGACCGCTACAATGATCTGCGCCAACACGGACTGAGCGTCGGGGATGCAGTGATGACAGGTTCTCTCGACAGGCTGAACCCGATACTCATGACAGCCCTGACCTCAGCACTGGCCCTGATTCCGCTGGCTCTCGGAGGCGAGCTCCCCGGCAACGAGATACAGAGCCCGATGGCCAAGGTCATACTCGGAGGTCTTCTGAGCTCAACTTTGCTCAATGCCTTCGTGATCCCTATAGTCTACGACATTTTCAGCGAAAAGGAGGAAAAGAAATGAAAAGAATATTGGCACTCATGACGGCAGCGCTCGCATGCACTGTTGCAGGAGCACAAAATATCGATGCGATACTTGAACAGATTTCCACCAACAACCTTACACTCAAGGCAATGCAGCAGCAGGTGGAGGCGCAGGGCGATGCCAATCTCGCTGAATCGTCGCTTGAAGGTCCTGAAATCGAATTCGGATATCTGTTCGGTGAGGACGGACGGCGAAGGCACGACCTGGGCATCAGCCAAAGCTTCGACTTTGGAGCAATCACCGGCGCAAGAAGGCAGACGGCGCTCAGGCAGAACGAGCTGTTGGCCATGGAATACCGCGCCAGCAGAAGGGACATTCTGACTTCCGCCCGAAAGCTCGTGTACAGGATCGTGAACAGCAACGCACTCATTGCTGAATACAGCAGCAGGGTCGAGAACGCCCGCGCTC
>CABUIX010000017.1 GCA_902491795.1 uncultured Bacteroidales bacterium
TCAAATCGGGGAATTTACTTTGCCAAAATTCGGGGATTCAAAGTTACTGATTACACCTGCGGCAGACTTGCTGAGGCAGGGCAACAGGTGCCGCCCGTCAGGCGTTTGATTCGGGAAGAGCCTGCCTCGCGGCACCGCAGCATGGCGCTTGATCAACAAGCGGGGACAATATCAAATTTTCGAAGGACAAGCGGGAGAATCCGTGGGAAAAGCAGCGAGGCGACAGCCCACGACCTCACAAAACAAATGGCCGGCGAAGCACCAGGACTTCACCGGCCAGAATATCATGTGCTCACAGGGCTATTTGCCGTTCCACTTGAGGGCCTTGAACAGCTCGACAACGACGAGTGGCACAAGGGCAAGTCCGACAACCGTGAGCCACTGGTCGCGTCCCATTGAGGCAAAATCGAAAGCCTCCCTGAATGAAGGCACAAGAAGTACCGCAAGTGAGAACAGAAGCGACATCATGATCGCAAAGATCAATGGCTTGTTGTTCAGAGGGTTGAACTTGAAGCGGGATTCTGTGTTGGAGTGCAGGTTGCCTGCATGCACGAGCTTTGCGGCAATCAGCGAAGCGAAGGCCATGGTCTGACCAAGCGTTTCAGACAATGCAACGTCTCCGCCGTACATTTCCATTCCCATCCGCTTTCCGATTATGAATGCGGCGAGAGTAATCGCTCCCATCATCACTCCCTGATAGCAGATTCTCCAAACCATGCTCTTGTCCATGAACTGCTTGCCGTTTCCGCGGGGCTTCTTGTGCATGATGTCCTTGGCCGCAGGGTCAAGGCTGAGGGCAAGTGCCGGGAAGGTCTCGCTCACGAGGTTGATCCACAATATATGGATTGGGAGCAGAGGAATTCCGAGGTTGCTGATTGATGTCACGAACAGAAGCAGGACCTCGCCGAGATTGGTGGACAGCAGGAAAAGTATTGTCTTGAGGATATTGTCATAGATCCTGCGCCCTTCGGCAACTGCAGAGACAATGGTCACGAAGTTGTCGTCGGAAAGTATCATGTCGGAGGCATCCTTGGCCACCTCCGTGCCGGTGATTCCCATGGAAACGCCGATGTCAGCCTTCTTGAGCGCAGGCGCATCATTGACACCGTCGCCGGTCATCGCCACGATGTCTCCCCTCTTCTGCCATGCGGACACGATCCTCATTTTCTGTTCGGGAGCAATTCGCGCATAGACTGAATACTTGTCGACATTGTCCTCAAAGTACTTCTGGTCCAGCTTCTCGAGTTCAGTTCCGGTGATTGCAAGGTCACCCTTGCTGTAGAGCCCGATCTTGGATGCTATTGCGAGTGCGGTTGCCTTGTGGTCACCGGTGATCATAACGGTCCTTATGCCGGCATCGTGGCATTCCTTGATGGCTCCTACGACCTCTTCCCTCTCGGGATCGATCATACCGGTGATGCCCACGAAAATCAGGTCGCGTTCAACGACATCAACCTCCGATGAGACCTCGTCTATGGGGCGGTATGCCATCGACAGCACCCTGAGGGCAGAATCTGCCATGCGGGCGTTGCGCTGCTGCAGCCCGGCAATGTCGTCGGGAGTTATCTTTCTTATTCCTTCTGCAGTCTCGATGCGCGTGCAGACTGAAAGCACCTCGTCGAGGCCGCCCTTCACATTCGCCTGAAGCTTGCCGTCCTGCATGCGATTGATTGTGGTCATCCTCTTGCGGGACGAGTCAAACGGGACCTCTCCGACTCTGGGGCAGTCGGCGTCGAGCTGCTGCTTCACGACTCCATACTTGACGCCCAGGTCAATCAGGGCAATCTCCGTGGGGTCTCCGACTCTTGTCACTCCCCCTTCGGCATTCTTCACCTCCTTGGCATCGCAGCACAGGACTGCAATCTCCACTAGCTTGTCGTTCTTTCCGCTGGCTGCATAGTCCTCGACAACGGTCATCTGGTTCTTCGTGAGTGTACCGGTCTTGTCCGAGCAGATCACCGTGGTGCATCCGAGAGTCTCGACGGAAGGCAGCTTGCGGATGATCGCGTTGTGCTTCACCATTCGCTTGACACCCATCGAGAGAATGATGGTGGATATCGCAGGAAGACCTTCGGGAATCGCGGCGACAGCCAGCGAAACGGCAACCATCAGCATGCTGATGATCTCGCGCCCGTAGGCAAGCCCGATCAGGAATATCAGGATGCATATCACGACGGAAGCAGTTCCGATCACCTTGCCGAGTTTTTCCAGGCGCACCTGCATCGGCGTCTGGGTATCCGTGTCGCCACCGAGCATGTCGGCAATCTTGCCGATTTCGGTGTCCATTCCGGTACCCACGACGATGCCCTTTCCGTGTCCGAAAGTGACCACACCGCTCGAGTATGCCATGTTCTTGCGGTCTCCGAGCGGGATGTCCTCGTTTTGAAGTGTATCGGGATGCTTCTCGACAGGAACGGATTCTCCCGTCATCGAAGATTCCTGAATGCTCATGTTGTGGGCTTCCGTGATTCTGATGTCGGCAGGAACGATGTCACCGACCTCAAGTTCAACGATGTCGCCAGGGACCACGTCCTCGACATTGACGACCATCGATTCTCCGTCACGCACCACCTTGGCCACAGGAGCAGCCATCTTCTTGAGCGACTCAAGCGACTTCTGCGCCTGATACTCCTGATAGGCACCGATTATGGCATTGAGCAGCAGGATACCCATGATCACGTAGGTGTCGAGAAGCCCCTCACCTGTCCTCACTCCCATCACGCCTGAAATGATGGCGGCGATGATGAGAAGGATGATCATGAAACTCTTGAACTGCGAGATAAACATCACGAAGAACGACTTGTTCTTCTTCTGGACGAGGGTGTTCTTGCCGTATTTCTCCTGGCGGGAAGCTATTTCCCCTGAGGAGAGTCCCCTGGAAATGTCTGTGGAGAACTCAGCGGCTACCTCTTCTGTTGTCCGATTGTAATACTGTTTCATTGTCAAACCAACTGAATCCGCAAGAATGGCCGGTCAGTCTCGGCCGTCTTCCGGAAAAACGTCAGCAAAATTAGTTGCCTAATGACTATATATTGTTATGTTTGCAGAATAAAAAATGTAGAAAAAGTCGGATTTTTATGAATGACAGCGAATACATGAAATACACGGGCCTCGACATGAGCGACCTCTTTGACCGTGGCGACACCAAGTCCATCAAGAATTTCTACCTCTCCGGCAAGGATTTCGGAGAAAAGATTCTCGGAGGCCTACGTTCCTTCACGTTCAACGGCTTTTTCATAAGCATATGCCTTTCGGGGCACTCTTCGCTGAAGATCAGCGGGCGAAAACATGAAATCTCGGAAGGCTCCCTGATGATTTTCTCACCGAACCAGCTCATAGAAATCCTGTCTACTTCCCGGGACATGGACCTGAAGTCAATAATCGTGTCGCTGGACGTGATACTGGAATTTCCAAGTCCGGTTGACATAGACATCATGACAAGCGCACTGAAGAATCCTGTGATCCGGCTTGACAGTGCCAAGACAGGGCATCTGCTGGAATATTACGACTTCATCGGCAAGCAGTATGCCGAGACCGGCAACGCATACAGGGAGGAAATCTCAAAGACCCTTCTCTACGCACTCATGCTGGAAATATGCGACATATTCCGCAACATGGGCGATGAAGAAGAGGATGTCGCCAAGCCAAGACAGGAGAAACTCACGGACGACTTCTTCAAGCTCATGGCAAAACACTACAGGACAGAGCACAACGTCGGCTTCTATGCGGCCAAGCTTCACAGGACACCAAAATATCTTTCCGGCGCAATCAAGCGGATCAGCGGAAGATCCGTGGCCGAATGGATAAACTCGACACTGGTCAGCGAGATAAAGATGCTTCTGAAGGTCACCGACAAGACCATTCTCGAAATATCGGAAGAACTGAATTTCTCAAGTCCATCGGTGATGGTGCAGTTCTTCCGCCACAATACCGGAATCACTCCCCTGAAGTACCGGAAGCAGTCTTGAGAGGGTCTCGTGCAGAACAAGACAACGGCCATGACCGCATCCGGCAGGCATGTGTGCCCGGCAAATGACAGTCATGGCCGCAATCCGCAGCAGCCGTTGTCAGGCGCTGCGCAGAAAGGGAACTACTCAGCCGAAGTTGAGTCTGCCGATTCTTCCTCGTACGGCAATGAAGCCGAAGTCGTTGCTTCCGTCTCGATTGGAGTCTCGGACTTCACAAGAGTCAGTACCACATTGCCCTCGGCATCCTTGAGGCTCATCGTCTCTCCCTTGACGGACACGGAGGCAACGGTTCCGAGCGCAGCTCCGAGCTTGCCCTCCACTTCCATGTCGGCAGGAAGTCCGGCCATCATGGTTGAAGCCATCTGGCTGAATGTGAGCTTGTTTCCGTCAAGAGTATAGCTTCCGTTCACGATATTCACCCCAAGGCAGCCGTGAACGCGGCCGTCAGTCTCGCTGAACTCTATGAAAGGAATCTTTTCAGATGTCGTCACTTTCTCACCGTTGACGGTGTCGAATACCCAGTCTGCACCCCCGAGCTCAACGGGGCTGTTGCAGGAAAACGCCATGCAGCATGCTGCCGCCATGGCAATGAATGCTTTGATTTTCATATCACTGAATTATATTAGAAGTTGAATTCTCCGTCTCTGTACATTCTATGGTCACCGTGCTGATGCCCTCCTGCTCAAGTTTGGCGTGAAGTTCACGCAGAATGGTCCCGACAGATGCTCCGTGTTCAATTTGGACATGTGCCGTCAGCGCGGTGTCAAAGATGCTTACCGGCCAAATATGGAGCTCACCGACCGAAGCTACGCCATCCTCCGAAGCAATCAGATTGCGGACATGGTCATAGTCCACGCCTTCCGGAACCGCATCGACGCTCATCCTGAAACTCTCGACAAGCAGACGCAGGGTATTGACCAGAATGACTGCAGCAACAGCAAGGCTGATGATCGGATCAATGAAGTTCCATCCGCTCAGACTGATAATGATGCCTGACACTACAACCCCGAGTGATACCAGAGCATCGGTCGCCATGTGCAGGAAAGCGCCTCTGGTGTTGATGTCACCTTTCTGATGACGCATGAGCAGGGATGCGCTGATACCGCTGACTATTATTCCCACTCCCGCTGTCCAGGAAATTGCCGCACCGTTCACGTCGACCGGATTCTCGAGTTTCTCGATGCTCTCCACAATGATCACGCACACCGCAACCATCAGCACAACCGCATTGAAGAGCGATATCAGCACCGAAGTCTTGCGGAAGCCGTAGGTGAAGCGCTTTGATTCCCGGCTTCTCGTGAGTTTGAAAGCCACAAGCGCAATGACCAGCGAGAATACGTCAAGCAGCTTGTGCCCCGCATCGGAAAGCAGGCCCAAGGAATTATAGCTCAATCCTATGACAGCTTCAAGAACCACGAAGGCCACATTCAGGGCGATGGCAATGAAGTATGTGGAATTGAGTGAAGTCAGCCGCCTTGCACGGCCGTGTTGATGATGCTGATGTTCCATATTTTACAAGACTGCAAATATACACTATTTTTGGATTAGAGCGGCCCGACCTGACGTTCTGAACCAAAAATGCTCTTATTCGCAACAATATGCTTCCTGAAATTCGGCGGAGGTACTGAAAATATGTTAAATTTGCAGGCTAAACTGATTCAAGAATATGTTTGACAACCTTTCCGACAGACTGGAACGCTCCTTCAAGATTCTGAAGGGCGAAGGCAAGATAACCGAAGTAAATGTAGCCGAAACCATCAAGGAGATCAGGCGCGCCCTGCTCGATGCCGACGTTTCCTACAAGGTCGCGAAGAATTTCTGCGACCGCGTCAAGGAAAAGGCCATGGGAGCCAACGTGCTCACCGCCGTGAAGCCCCAGCAGATGATGGTCAAGATCGTTCATGACGAACTTGCCGAATTCATGGGCTCTGAGCACACTGAAATCAATGTCAAGGGCTCTCCGGCCGTGGTTCTGGTTGCCGGTCTGAACGGTTCCGGAAAGACCACCTTCTGCGGCAAGCTCGCTCTGAACCTCAAGAGCAAGAAGGGCATGAAGGTGCTGCTCGCGGCCTGCGACACCTTCCGTCCTGCCGCAATCGACCAGCTGCGCACCCTCGGTGAGCAGACTGGAGTCACGGTATATGCCGAAGACGGGGAGAAAGACCCCGTGAAGGTCGCCAAGGATGCGATTGTGCTGGCCAGGAAGGAAGGCTACAGCGTGGTCATCGTCGATACCGCCGGACGTCTTGTGGTCGACAAGGAACTGATGGACGAGATTTCGACCCTGCATCGTGAACTGAAGCCTTCGGAGACCCTGTTCGTTGTGGACGCCATGACGGGACAGGACGCGGTTGAATCAGCAAAGGCATTCAACGAGGCAATCGACTACGACGGAGTCGTGCTCACAAAGATGGACGGTGACACCAGAGGAGGTGCCGCGCTATCGATCAAGGCCGTAACCGGGAAGCCCATCAAGTTTGTAAGCTCCGGAGAGAAGATGGAGGCTCTCGACATATTCTACCCCGCGCGAGTCGCTGACAGGATTCTCGGCATGGGTGATGTCGTTTCCCTCGTGGAGAAAGCCCAAGAACAGTTCGACGAGCAGCAGGCCAGGGCCCTGAAAAAGAAACTCGCAAAGAACCAGTTCACCCTGACCGACTTCTACAACCAGCTGATGCAGGTAAAGAAGATGGGAAACGTCAAGGACATTATGGGCATGCTCCCCGGAATGGACAAGGCGCTGCGTGACGTGGAAATTCCCGACGACGCATTCAAGTCCACCGAGGCCATCATACAGTCGATGACACCCTACGAGAAGGATCACCCGGAGTGCATAAACGGTTCGCGCCGCACCAGGATAGCCAAAGGCTCAGGTACGACGCTCGCCGATGTCAACAAACTGCTCAAGCAGTTCGAGCAGACCCGCAAGATGATGAAGATGGCCATGGACGGCTCTCTCCAGCAGAGGCTCAAGGGTCTCAGAAAATAAGCTTCATGTCCTCTTCGATCATTTCCGGGGCAGTATCCTCGGGAATGAAGTGCCACTCACCGAGAAGAGAAGGGTCGGACACCGTTTCCGAGTCCACGGACTCGTGCGATGAAATGAAAGACGTCACCATATCCCTGATTGCGGGATAACGGCCGACGGTCCTTTCTTCAAGTTCGTCCCTTGACAGTCCCGCACCTTCGATGATCAGGTTTCCGCCGCCGCTCGCGCGGTATGAGGTCATCGCCACCGTGTACCATGCGTCAGGGTCAAAGGTTCTGCCGTCGGCAAGAGAACTGATCTGTATCCTTTCACCGAAAGGCTTGCTGACATCCACCGTATAGACAATGCCGGCAGCAGAGTCGAAGTTGTAGCTCCGGCCGACGAACGACCATCTGGAAGCGCCCGTACGCGGGTCCGGACTGTCGACTATCCGCAGCACATGCTCTCCCGGGGTCTGTATCCACATGTCATACGAGTACTCGAGATAATTCTTGATTTCGGAGCCCTTGAGTTTCATGACGTAAAGGTCGTTCTCGTATGGATAGATCGTGAAAGCGTCGTTGTATATTACCTCACCCGGCTCAACGACACCGTCAAAGCTGAGAGGTGCCGCGAATGACAACTGCGCTCCGGTATTCACGAGCTGCACCGTATGAACCAGATTGATGTAGTCTGACATTCCGGCATAGGCATCGCGCGAGCGGAGCTCTACCTCCAGCCTGCCTATCGGACGGTTGGTGAATTCCTTTACGGCCTGGTATTCGGCATCGAAAGCCTTCTGCATCGCGGCATCCGACTTTCTCCAGTCAAGTTCCACCACCTCTGCCTCCACATCCTTGGACTTCAGCCTCTTTCCGTTCTTGTCGACACTGACCACGGCATGCCCTACTCTCCTGGCATGCGATCCACCGTCGAGCAGGACAGCACCTCCGTTTTTGACCACTGCTGGCTTGTGATCATGTCCGCAGATGATGAGATCGACACCTTCCAGCGACTCCAGAAGATCAAGTCCCTGGCTTTCAAGCATCGAGCCGTCACCGTCGCCCGTGCCTGAATGCACGACCACGACGGTAACGTCGGGATTCTCCTCGGCCTTCAGTTCATCGACGCATTCCTGGACGTATGGAATCAGCGAAAGGAAGTCCATTCCGCTCCAGAGTTCCTCGCCGAGCCAGGCCTTCATGTTGGCATTGGTGAAACCCAGCACGGCAACATTGAGCCCGGACCTGCGGAACATTGTCCATACCGGGAAATATGGCGTGCCGTCGCCGATACGCACTGCATTGCCGCCAAGCCAGGGAATGTCCCTTGCGGCAAGCTCCGCATTCACCTTGTCATAGACCTCGTGTCCGGTCTCGATGTCGTGGTTGCCGACAATCACGGCATCGTAGTCCATATAGTCCATCAGACGCGGGAACAGATGTTCGCCGTCGGTCGCGACGTAGTTGTAGTAGTACGAGGCATTGTTGCCCTGAAGGCAGTCACCGGCATCAAGCAGAAGCACGTTGTCCGCCCCGACAGCGGTTCTCAGACTGTCGACATACCAGTTGACATTCATCAGGCTGTAAGGCCTGTAGTCATCGACATATGAACGGTCAAACCATGAACCGTGGACATCCCCTGTCGTGACAATGTGCAGGGTATGCTCCTTGGCGGCGACCGGAATCACGGCTGCAACAATTGCCGCTGCCGTGAAAATTGATGCAAAAAGTCTTTTCATACGACAAAAATAGTGAGAATCCGTCATTCCGCTTTGCGGTATTGCGCAAAAAATCGTATTATTATCCGTTGCACGGAATCAACCATAACAATTGACTATATGAAAAAAGCCATGACCATTTTTGCGGCCCTGCTCGTGCTGCTGGGCTGCAATTCACAGAAAAAAGCCGACAAGATGAAGGACAACAAGACAAAGAGCATCGTGCTCTATTACTCCCAGACAGGTACCACACAGAAAGCCGCCCAGGAATTCGCTGAACTGCTAGGCGCCGACATCCTGCGCATTGAGACGCAGACCCCGTACGACGGGACGTACCAGGAAACCATAGCCC
Source organism: uncultured Bacteroidales bacterium (assembly GCA_902491795.1). Classification (GTDB taxonomy): domain Bacteria; phylum Bacteroidota; class Bacteroidia; order Bacteroidales; family UBA932; genus Cryptobacteroides. The sequence continues at coordinate 9,009 of CABUIX010000017.1, forward strand.
GCGCCCAGAAGGAAATGGCGGACAAGACCATGCCGGCCCTCAAGGACCTTGACACCGACCTTTCCGGCTACGACACCATATTCCTCGGATATCCGATATGGTTCGGAACCTATGCACTGCCAATCGCGTCGCTCGTCAGCGAAAACGACTTCACAGGCAAGACAATCGTTCCATTCTGCACATTCGGCAGCGGCGGACTCGAGGCAAGTACCAAGGACCTGAAGAATGCGCTTCCCAAGGCTGAAATCCTTGAGGGATATGGGGTGAGGACCGCCCGCATCGAAAAAGCCCCAGCAGAAATTGACCATTTCCTCAAGTCCAACGGATATATCGAGGGTGAATTCGAGACGCTGCCTGAATATTCGGAGCAGAAACCCGTTACGGAAGAAGAGGCAGCAATTTTCGATGCCGCCTGCAGCGATTACCAGTATCCGCTCGGGACTCCGGTCAGCGTGGGCATGCGGACGACATCAGCCGGCACCGACTACTGCTTCACTGCCAAGAGCAAGGATGCGGCCGGCAACGATGTCAATGCAACCATCTATGTGACTGTCGGCAAGGAGTCCGGGGCAAAACCGGAGTTCACCAAAGTCGTAAGATGACCGCAGAAACATCACTGCTGCAGAAAAGTCCGGCAAAATAGCCGGACTTTTCTTATCTTAATTTGTTGGCCTCAAAATGAGAGCGGACCTTGAGAAAATACCACAAGACCCCGCAGGCATTGACCGCAAGCGCTGCCCAGAACGCGGCATGATAGCCGAAATGTTCAGAAAGCATTCCGCCGAACAGTACACCAAGGCCGAGACCCGCATCCCATGAGGTCAGGATGGATGAATTTGCAGTGCCTCTCTGGTTGTTTTCGGCGAGATTCACGAACATGTTCTGGAACGCCGGATACATGTGACCGTTGCCCAGTCCGATAATGAAAGCGGAAGCATAATAGCCTATCGGGTTGCCTACGGCGGCGAAAACCAGATAGCCGCACATCGATGCAAGACATCCGGCCGAAGCATTGAAGCTTACCCTGTTCTCCCGCAGGGCCTTGGCACCGGTAAGGCGTGAGACAATGAGACCGATAGCGAACAGAGTGAAGAATATTCCGGTGCCGCTGGTGATTCCCAGCTCCTCCTTGCCGTAAATCGCGACATAGGTCGACACGACTCCGTAGCTGAAGGAATAGCACATCATCGCCAGGGCCTCCCTCCATCCCTTGAGCAGGAAGAAGCGGTCGAGTGAAATGACCTTCTTCTCTGGCCTGAAATCCCTCTTGGGCAACTTTATTGACGAGTCAATGAGCAGACCGGCGAACGAGAATCCTGTCGATATCCAGAACAATGCGTGGAAATCTCCCCTGAAGGCCTGCAGCATGTATATTGCCAGCACCGGCCCCATGGCTGTAGCAAGATTGTTGCTCAGACCGTAGTAGCCTATTCCCTCGCTCCTGCGGGATGAAGGCAGCACATCGATAGCCACGGTGCTGGCCGCAACCGTCGTGGCCCCGAACGGTGCTCCGTGAAGTGTGCGGAAAAGGGTGAACATGGTCAATGTTCCTGCGACGATGTAGCCGAAGAAAAGCAGGAAGAAGAAGAAGTTGCAGACCAGCAGAACGACCTTGCGCGGATAATTGTCGACAACATAGCCGCTGAAAGGCCTGATTACAAGGGCCATCAGCGTATACCCGGCCAGCGCCATCCCGATCGTGTCGTTCGAAGCCCCGAAAGTCTCGCTGAGATACAGGGGCAGCAGCGGCACAATCAGCGTGAACGAGAAATTCAGCAGGAAATTTCCCGTCCATATCTTGAGATAATTGCTGTTCCAAAGTTTATCTGCCATCCGGTGCCTCCCCCATTACTGTCTTGCGGTATATGTCGTCTATTACCAGTCCGGCAAGCGTCATCCCGAAAATCGCGGTAACCGGAGCCGTCGTCCCGTTTACCACTGCCTTGCCGGACGATGCCGCCTCTTCTCCGAGAGCAGCCCTGTCCATGCCTGACTCTCCCCTGTTTTCCAAAACCTCGTCCCCGTAGACGCAGATGAACGAATGCTCCGGCATTCTTCCGGCCTTTCTGATTTTCTTGCGGAGGGCAGCTCCCAGAGGACAGTCCCTGACTTTCCAGAAATTTGCCGTATGCACGCGGGTGGGGTCTATTTTCAGAGCCGCGCCCATGGATGAATAGAACACTGCTCCAGTGGAAGAAGCGTCAATGATCAGCCTGACCTTGTTTTTCAGGGTATCAATGGCATCGATGATGTAATCGTAGCTCCCGAGATCGAATTCCGGTGCGGTTTCGTCACAATACACCTTGTCAACAGCCGAAATCTCCGCGTTGGGATTGATGTCGAGCAGTCTTTCCTTCAGGACTTCAACCTTCGGTCTGCCGACGCTGCTGACAGTCGCCATCAGCTGTCGGTTGATGTTGCTCATGCTGACATCATCGGAATCAACGATTGCAAGATGACGGATCCCCGAACGGACCAGTCCCTCGGCGCACCAGCTTCCGACACCTCCGACGCCCAGTATTATCACTTTCTTTGAAGCTATTGCCGCCAGGACATCGGAGCCGAGCAGCAATTCCGTCCTCTTGAAAATCTCTTTTTCGGGATATTCGTTCATAGCGCCTCCTTTCAGGCAGCAAATATACTGACAAGACGCGAATTTTTCGTATCTTCGGCCAAACATTGAAAACCCCAAAGAATGAAAAAGACAATCGCATCACCAAAGGCCCCAGCAGCGGTCGGCCCCTATTCACAGGCAATAGAACTCAACGGAACCCTCTACATCTCAGGGCAGCTGCCTTCCGATCCGGCAACAGGAGAGATTCCCGAAGGCATAGAGGCTCAGACACGCCGTTCTCTGGACAACCTCGGCTATATTCTCGAAGAGGCAGGACTGAGTTTTGACGACGTTGTCAAGACAACCGTGCTGCTCGATGACATTGCCAACTTCGGAGCAATGAACGCGGTCTACGCCGAATACTTCAAGGGTGACAAGCCTGCACGCGTCTGCTACCAGGTCGCAGCTCTTCCGAAAGGAGCCAAAGTGGAAATAGACGCCATAGCGGGAAAATAGACACAAACATTCATTCCTGAATTCAAGAAGGCCGGAATAGTTCCGGCCTTCTTGCGTAAATGTACGCCGTCAGAAAGGGAAAAGCAGCGGCAGCACAAGTATCATCACAATCCCCATGATGACCTGGAGCGGGACTCCGACCTTGACATAATCCATGAAGGTGTACTGACCGGCAGACATCACCAGCGCATTGGGCGGTGTCGAGAACGGCGAAGCAAAGCACATGCTGGCAGCCACCGTCACTGCAAACATGAACGGCACCGGACTCACTCCGATCTGAATTGCACTCTGCAGGGCGATGGGCGCCATCAGCAGGGCTGTCACCGTGTTGCTTATAAACATGGTCATCAGGGATGTGGTGAAATAAATGCCGGCCAGCAGGGCAAGAGGGCCGAAACCGCCAATGCTGTTCACAAGAATATTCGATATCAAATCCGAAATTCCGGTCTTCTCAAGCGCCAGGGACATTGGCATCATCGCGGCAAAAAGCACTATGGTCTGCCAGTTTATCGTCTTGTAGGCCGCTTCCATACCCCTTACACAACCGGTAATGATCATCAGTACCGCGGCAAGAAGAACAGCCGTGACAGGAGCAACAGGGATGAAGTCAAACACCATGAGAACGATCATCAGCAGCATTATGAATGCAGCTATCGGAGCCTTGTAGTCCAGAGTGACCTTGGCGGCCTCCTCAAGCGGCTGCCCGAGCACGACCCAGTCCTCATCCTCTTTCGAGAGCCTCGCTATGTCCTTCCAGTCTCCCTGCACAAGAAGCACGTCACCTTCATGCATCTTCACGTCACCGATGTCGTGCAGAAGATAATCCTGCTTGCGGCGGATGCCGAGCACGTTCACATTGAATTTTTCACGGAAATCCGCCTCCTTTACCGTATGGTTGTTGATCCTTGACGACGACATCAGCAGCACCTCGGCGATTCCTATGTCATAGAAGTCGAGGGAAGCCGCATCGTTCTTGTTTTCTTCCGTGCTGTGGTCGTCCATCACCGTCAGCCCGTATGCCGAAGCGAAGCGCTGGACCTGCTCCTGGCGACCGGACAGATAAAGCACGTCGTTCTCCTCAAGCACGGTGTCCGGAGCCGAATACTGCTTCAGCGTGCGCATGAAACGGTTCTGCACACCGCTGTCCTGACGGCGTATCTCAAGGATGTTGAGTCCGTACTCGCTGCGCAGGTTCAGGCTTCCCATGGTCTTGCCCGCTATTCCGGAATCCCCGGTGACGCGAACGCGGAAAAGGTTGACCGAAAGTCCGTATTCATTTACAAGCTGGTTCAGCGACTTGTTCCCCGCCCCTCTGCTGTCTGACTTCCGGCGCTTGGTAAGGAACAATTTGCTCAAGGGCAACAGCACGATGGTGCCGACAGCCACGCACACCAGTCCTACAGGAAGGAAAGTGAAGAACGACAGCCTCCCGTAACCGGCATCTGCCAATGCATCGCTGATTATCATGTTCGGAGGCGTGCCTATCAAGGTCATCATGCCGCCCATGCTGCTCGCGAACGCAAGCGGCATCAGCAGGCGGCTCGGGTTGGCATTGGCAGTCGCCGCCATACTCACTACTATAGGCAGCATAAGAGCCACGGTGCCGGTGTTGCTGACAAAGGCTCCGATTCCGGCCGTCGTAAGCACTACAAGCAGGAAAAGACGCATCTCGCTCTTCCCGGCGAGCTTGAGGATCCTGCTGCTTATCATCTTCGCAAGACCAGTCTGGAAGATTCCTCCGCCGACGATGAAGAGCCCGACCATCATGATCACGGTCGAATTGGAAAAGCCGGACAGTCCCTCCTCCGGGGTCAGTATCTGGAACACAAGCAGGGCAAGCAGGGCGCACAGCGCAACAAGATCCGACCTGACCTTACCGCTGACGAAGAAAACGATCGCAAGAGCAAGTACTGTTATTGTAACCCACATGATTCTTCATTTTTCGCTAACCATACAAAGTTAGCAAAGATTTCTATCTTATGCCCTGGAAGGGCGTTTCAGCCAATGTTCGGTAAGCCACTGCCTTACGGGAAGATCATACAGCTTGTATGCAGCCCAGGCCGACCATACGGAAAGCACGAAAACTCCTGCGGAGACAGTCACGTGCATCCAGACCGGCGCATCGGGATGATTCAGGGCCCAGCTCATCTGAAGGTACATCAACGGATAATGGGTGATGTAGACAGGATATGAAATGTCGCCGAGGAACTTGCATACTTTCGTGCTGAAACTTCCTGAAGTCACGCTCCCCGCTCCCGCAATCACAAGCGCCGGAAACATCAAAAAAATGCAGAAACACTGGTAAAGGCCGTCCGGGACACCGCTGGCGCCTCCGATGCAAGGCATGCCGAGCAGGACAGCAAGCAGCAGTGCACACCACCAGAATCCGCCCTTGAGATGCAGCGGGCTGCCGCTGGGATTCTTCGCGCTGCGGCGTGACCGCAGGATACGGCTAGTCAGCAGGCCGCATAGGAACGGAAAGAGCAGTCTCGCAAAACCCACGTAAATCTGTTGGGCAGTCAGGCTCCATCCGCCAATCACATTGAACTTCGGCTCTTCAAAAAGGCCGAAGACGTCCCATCCCATTGTAAGGTCGAGCGTGAAGAAGGCCGCACCGGCACACAGCAGCGCAAGCACGGCATTGGGCAGATGCCGCAAAATCAGCGCATAAATGATGTTTCCTATGTATTCGAACATCAGGGTCCAGGCCGGACCGTTGAAGGAATTCATTTCTGACCATCCCCGGATGTCAAGCCTGCCGTTCCCGCACGGAAGCAGCAGAAGGCTCATGATGAAGCACAGAAGGAACTCCCTCCAACCGGTGTCCATCACATTCGGGAATCCGGGGCCGTCGGACAGGAAGAACAGGGAGGCACCGACAACAGTGCTGAACACAACCATAGGATGGAGCCTGACAAGGCGGCGCTTGAAAAATCCCCAAAGCGACATCCTGTCCCAGCGGTCATCGTAGGCATAGCCTATCACGAACCCGCTGAGCAGAAAGAAAAAGTCAACCGCAAGGTAACCGTGGTTCACGATCTGATATGCGGGACCACGGCTGTAGGTCTCGAAAATATGGAACACGATCACAATGATTGCCGCAACACCCCTCAGTCCGTCCAGAATCTCGTATCGCGGCTTTGACGCAAGATAAACATTCTTCATGCCCAGTCGGTTTAACAAATACAAATATACCGTTTTTTTGTATCTTCGGGTTCCGCAAGCCATGCCAGACAAAATGACACCCCAACAGCGGCACAACTGCATGTCGCACATACGTTCGGCGGACACCCGTCCCGAACTTGCCATACGCAGGGAACTCTGGCACCGCGGATACAGATTCCGCACCAACGTCGCCGGACTTCCGGGCAAGCCTGACATTGTGCTGGCAAAATACCGCACCGCCATTTTCGTGAACGGATGCTTCTGGCACGGCCACTCCGGATGCCCGAAATTCGTTTTGCCCGAAACCAACAGGGAATTCTGGGAACAAAAGATACGACGCAACAGGGAAAGGGACCTTGTCAACAACGAAAGGATGGAACTTCTGGCATGGAATGTCATCACGGTTTGGGAGTGCGAGCTCTCCAGGACCGAACTCCCGAAAACCGCCGACAAGATTGCCGGTCAACTTCTGCAGAACAAGTCAAGATGGGACGATTTCAGGCTCAGAAGAAAGAACGACAAGGCTTTTGCCAAAGAGCAGCAGGCAAAGCGCAAAATGGTACTCGAACAAATGGAGGCCGAGATTGACGGCATGTTCAGCATCCCGCCGGGAATAAGGAAACTTTCCAAATCCGAATCTTTGTGACAACAGACAAATTTAACCGCTATATCATGTTCAACAAAATCGTAGGAATCGAAAACATCCTTGTCAGCCGTCAGGCTGAAGAAGAATTGCACAACTTCGCGAATTCAGTAATCCTCCATTACGACAGGCCCGCCTCCGACGAGGAGGTCATCCGCCGTATCGGAGATGCCGACTGCGTTCTGGTCTCGTTCACGACAAAAATCAGCAGAAAGGTGATCGACAGCTGTCCAAACATCAGGTACATCGGGATGTGCTGCACACTTTACAGCGAGAACAGCTGCAACGTGGACATCGCAGCTGCCCGTGAAAAGGGAATTCATGTCTGCGGAGTACGCGACTACGGCGATGAAGGCGTGGCCGAGTATGCCGTAAGCGAACTGGTGCGCTTCCTCCACGGCTTCGGCGAGGACAGCTGGAAACGCGGCAGGTATGAACTAGGAGGCATAACCGTAGGCATCGTAGGGCTGGGAACCACCGGCCGCTTGTGCGCGGGAGCCTTCAGGAACTTCGGCAGCCGCGTCGTATACTTCAGCAGAACCAGGAAAGAAGACGCCGAGGCACAGGGGATACAGTATCTGCCGCTCGACCTGCTGCTGAAAGAAAGCGACGCCGTGATCACCACACTTCCGCGCAACACCATCCTTCTCAAAAAGGAACAGTTCGACATCTTCGGCAACGGGAAGATCCTGATGAACACCTCTATAGGTCCCACCTTTGAGGTAGAGGCGCTCAAGGAATGGCTCATGAACAATCCCGACAGCCGCTATTTCTGCGACGGCACCGGCATGGGAGGTCTCCAGAAGGAACTTTCCGGGTTCAGCAACGTGACATATACGCCGATAGTTGCGGGAAGTTCCGTACAGAGCACCGAGAGGCTGTCACGCAAGGTTCTTGACAATATCAAGGCCTTCCTCGGAAGCGAAATGCCGGACCGCTAGAAATGCAGTCCGAGGTAGAAGCGCATGGTGCTCGTGCTGTAACCGGTCTTCATGCAGTCCAGTCCCTGGATCAGTCCAAAAAGATTCGTGTAGCCGCCTGCAGAGCCGGAGCGGCACTCGAATCCGAGGCCTATCCACCTCCACGAAATCTCGGCGCCGTAGGTGAAATACGGCACGAAAGCGCCGTTGATCTCAGTCATGTCCAGAAGTATTCCGGAAAATGAGGGGACAGCCCTGAAATATGCCGATACCTTCAAGTCGGAAACGGGATTGACGGATATGGCAGGACCGACAAAAAGGCCCACGTCAAGCTGGTGGCGTCCGCTAATTCCCTTGGATTCCTCCGGCATCGCGGAAGGGATATTATATTCTCCTGACAAATCCCCGTACATCGCATAATTTATGTCGGCACCGAGATCTATCGAAAACTTGATCATGCCGGCAACTGGCTTCTTGTGAAGATATATGTTGCGTCCTGAGAAATAGGCGAAACTCATCTTGCCGGGAATCTCATTGCCGAAGTCCGGTGCCAGTGTCTGGATACCGTACGAAAAGTTCATGAACTTCTTCCTGTCCCATACTCCCTTTTTCTTTTTTCCGCTTGCCGGTGTCACGGCTTCAGCAGCTGGAGATTCACCTGCCACCTCAGCGGTTTTCGTGCTGTCCACGGGGAAATTTGCCGCATCCTGCGCAGATGCGCATACTGAAAAGAAAAACGCAGCGGCCAAAATGAATGCAAGTCTCATCTCTTTAATCATTTACTTTTCGGTACGTGGTGAGCATATAGTTGTCGTCATTGGTGTCGGTCTCCTCATCGTAGCCCTTTTCCGAGAGTTCAAGCACCATTTCGTTCCCGTCGAGGCTCACGATGTTCATGTAGTTCACAAAATCTCCGCAGAAGAGCGTGCCTCCAATCCGGGCGCCGTCGAATGAATATGTGAAACTTGCAGGAAGGGTCGTGTCAAGCATACCGGCGCTGCCGATTTCGAGGATGGTTACCATGTTGTTGCGGTCAAAGCACAACTTGACGTAAGCCTCGTCTGAAGGTCCGGTGATGTCTTCGCTGTAGTCATCGTGAGTGACTGTTTCTCCGGTAGAGGCATCGGTGGAATACTCGTGCCCTTCCTCATGTACCGTCTCCCATGTTCCCTGGAGCATTTCATAGCGCGCCTGCATCTCCGGATCAATGTTTCTCCCGCAGGACTGCAGCACCGCCGCACAGGAAAGTGCGGCAAAAGCATAACAAAACAATTTTTTCATATAACTCATTTGCCTGTTTTTTCACGGTAATCAAAAACAGAGCAAAGATAGATAAAACACGGAAAAATTTGCCTGCTGAATTTTATTTGTTAAATTTGCCGCGCTATGAATTTCGCAACATCAAGATATTCTGTCTTCTGCCGAATTTAGGAGGCGTAGAACCCTCCCACAATCCGGACTTTTTCATAGTACTCCCAAAGTAGCAAAGAAATTCGTCCCAATGACAATTGCAATTGACAATCTCGGTTTGTCTTGCCGTTAGGGACCCTATATGCAGCAATGAAAATAAACGTATGCGTGGCCGAAGAGTGCCACACCAAATTTGCAGACGCAATCTGCCGTGAAATCTACATTTCCTCACTCGAGCGCAAGACCGGAATAGCCAACAGGACCCCGGAATACATCTGCGAGAAGATAAGGGCAGGAAAGGCCGTGATAGCCGTGGCCGAAAACGGCGACTTCGCCGGATTCTCCTATATCGAATCCTGGGGAGGGAAAAGCTTCGTCGCGACCTCCGGACTGATCGTGGCCCATGCCTACAGAGGTCTTGGAATAGCAAAAATGATCAAGGAACAGACTTTCCTGCTGTCGCGGAAACTGTTTCCGAACGCAAAGATATTCTCGATCACCACCGGAGCGGCCGTCATGAAGATGAACTACGAATTCGGATTCCGGCCCGTGCCGTTCTCCGAGCTCACCGACGATCCCGAATTCTGGAAAGGCTGCGAGGGCTGCCGTCACTTCGAGATCCTCAAGAGCCATGACTACAAGATGTGCATCTGCACGGGACTGCTCTACGATCCGGCAGAGCACCTCGAAATCCACCATCCCGACGACCCTGACAACGTCGCCTCTACCACAACGAAAAACCAGACATTATGAGCAACAAGAAAAAAGTTGTCGTGGCCTTCAGCGGAGGTCTTGACACATCCTACACCGTGATGTATCTCGCCAAGGAAAAGGGATACGAAGTCCATGCCGCCTGCGCGAACACCGGCGGATTCAGCGAGCAGCAGCTCAAGACCAACGAAGAGAATGCCTATAAACTCGGGGCAAGCAAATATGTCACCCTCGACGTCACGCACGAATACTACGAAAAGAGTCTCAAGTACATGATCTGGGGCAATGTGCTCCGCAACGGGACCTACCCGATTTCCGTTTCGTCCGAACGCATATTCCAGGGCATGGCCATTGCCAGATATGCCAAGGAGATAGGCGCCGATGCAATAGCGCACGGCTCCACCGGAGCAGGCAACGACCAGGTGCGCTTCGACATGACCTTCCTCGTGATGTGTCCCGAGATGGAAATCATCACCCTGACCCGCGACGGCAACCTCAGCCGCAAGGAAGAGGTGGACTACCTCAATGCCCACGGGTTCAACGCCGACTTCGCCAAACTCAAATATTCCTACAACGTCGGGATATGGGGCACCTCTATCTGCGGAGGGGAAATTTTGGATTCCCGCCAGGGCCTGCCCGAATCAGCATATCTCAAGCAGATAACGAAAACCGGAAGCGAGACACTGAGCCTGGGCTTCAGCAAGGGAGAACTCTGCAGCGTAAACGGGAAGACATACGATGACAAGATTGCCGCGATACAGGCAGTTGAAGAGATCGGCTCAGCCTACGGCATAGGCCGTGACATGCATGTCGGTGACACCATCATCGGCATCAAGGGACGCGTCGGCTTCGAGGCTGCGGCTCCCATGCTCATAATCGGGGCCCACAAGTTCCTCGAGAAATTCACCCTGTCCAAGTGGCAGCAGTACTGGAAGGACCAGGTGGCAAACTGGTACGGAATGTTCCTGCACGAGAGCCAGTACCTTGAACCCGTGATGCGCGACATCGAGGCCATGCTCGAAAGCAGCCAGCGCAACGTCAACGGAACCGTGACTCTCGAACTGCGGCCATGGTCATTCTCCACGGTCGGCGTGGACTCCCCCGACGATCTCGTGAAATCCAAGCTCGGCGAATACGGCGAGACCCAGAAAGGGTGGACCGCCGAAGACGCAAAAGGCTTTATCAAGGTGCTCTCCACTCCCCTCCGGGTCTATTACGGCAACCACAAGGACGAAATGATATGATAAAGGCAGGAATAACAGGAGGGGCAGGATACACCGCCGGAGAGCTCATACGCCTGCTTGTGAACCATCCCAAGGTAAAACTGGCTTTCGTCCATTCGGAGAGCAATGCGGGGAAATATCTGCACGAAGTGCATGAAGGCCTTTTCGGCGACACAGACCTGCGGTTCTGCGACTCTTTCAGCCTGAAGGATGCCGACGTGCTCTTCATGTGCTCCGGCCACGGGAAAAGCCACGAATTCTGGGAGCAGCAGAAGAGGCCCCGCAAGCTCAAGGTGATCGACCTGGCGCAGGACTACCGCGACGAAAGCGACGGCTTTGTCTACGGGCTTCCGGAAATGCAGCGCGAAAAGATAGCGAAGGCCGACAGCATAGCCAATCCAGGATGCTTTGCCACGGCAATACAGCTTGCGCTGCTGCCGCTCGCGAAGGCCGGACTGCTCGGCGGGGAGATAAACGTGACGGCCGTTACCGGATCCACGGGAGCCGGAGTCAAGCCATCCGCGACCACTCATTTCAGCTGGAGGACAGACAACCTCTCGGCATACAAGGTCTTTGAGCACCAGCACCTCGAAGAGATCAGGCGCAATCTCGGCATTCTGCAGCCCGGATTCTGTGCTCCGGTGAACTTCGTTCCTGTACGAGGCGATTTCGCAAGGGGCATATTCGCATCGGTCACTCTCGATTGCCCACTTCCCGAAGACGAGGCGCGCAGTCTCTACAACGGATGTTATTCCGATGCTCCCTTCACCTTCGTGCTCGACAGGCCGGTCGACCTCAAGCAGGTCACCAACACGAACAAGTGCCTGATCTCGCTGGAGAAGCACGGGGACAAACTTGCAATATTCTCAGTCATCGACAACCTGCTCAAGGGAGCATCCGGACAGGCAGTACAGAACATGAACCTGATGTTCGGACTGCCCGAGCAGACAGGTCTCAAACTAAAGGCATCAGCATTCTGACATGAATTTATTTGAAGTATACAAATTATGGGACATTGAGCCCGTACGCGGGCTGGACACGACTCTGTGGACAGCCGACGGCACGGAATACACCGACCTCTACGGCGGGCACGCAGTAATCAGCATCGGACACTGCCACCCTCACTATGTGAAAATGGTCGGCGAGCAGCTCGGAAAGCTGGGATTCTATTCCAACGCTGTAAGAAACAGCCTGCAGACAGAACTCGCCGGACGCCTAGGAAAGGCATGCGGCTACGACGACTACAGCCTCTTCCTCTGCAACAGCGGAGCCGAGGCCAACGAAAACGCGATGAAGCTCGCCTCCTTCGCGACCGGAAGAGCCAGGATTCTCGCATTCAGCAAAGCCTTCCACGGAAGGACCAGCGGAGCGGTCAGCGCGACCGACAACCCGAAAATAAGGTCACCGTTCAACAACAGCGGCAACGTCACATTCGTCGGCCTCAATGATGCCGAAGCCGTGAAGAAGGAACTCTCCGGGAAAGAATACGCCGCTGTGATCATAGAGGGCATACAGGGCGTTGCCGGAATATACGAGCCGACAGACGATTTCTTCCGCAGCCTGCGCAGCCTCTGCGACAAATACGGAAGCCTGCTCATCGTGGATGAAATCCAGTCGGGATACGGGCGCAGCGGCAAGTTCTTCGCCCACCAGTTCTCGGGCGTACGCGCTGACATCATCACTACCGCCAAGGGGATGGCCAACGGCTTCCCCATCGGAGGAGTGCTTATTTCGCCGGCAATCAAGGCGGAATATGGCATGCTCGGGACGACCTTCGGAGGCAATCACCTTGCCTGTGCCGCGGCCATTGCAGTGCTCGACGTGATAGAAGGCGAACACCTGATAGAGAATGCAGCAAAGGTCGGAGAGCATTTCAGACAGGCGTTCGACGGCCCTTCCGGACTTGACCCGGCACTCAGCGAATACCGCGGGAAGGGTCTGATGATAGGACTGGAACTCAAGGACAGGTTCGTGGGACTGCGTGACAGGCTGCTTTTCGAAAAGCATTTCTTCACAGGGGCAGCGGGTCCAAAGGTCATACGCCTGCTCCCGTCACTGACGATAAGCGTCGCGACAGCCGACAACTTCATCAAGAGCTGGAAAGAACTCACTTCAAACCAAGAAAAATGACAAAGCATTTCACATCGATAAAGCAGCTCGGAAGCCTGGAGGAAGCAATGCAGGCAGCCACGCACGTCAAGCAGAACCCGTTCTCCGACCAGCAGCTCGGAAAGAACAGGACCCTGCTTATGGTATTCTTCAACAACAGCCTGCGCACCAGGCTCAGCACCCAGAAAGCAGCCCTGAACCTGGGAATGAACGTCATAGTGCTTGACGTGAACCAAGGTGCATGGAAACTCGAGACCGAGCGCGGGGTCATCATGGACGGCGACAAGAGCGAGCACCTGCTTGAGGCCATCCCGGTCATGGGCTGCTATTGCGACATCATCGGACTGCGCTCGTTCGCAGGACTCGACGACCGCATGAAAGACTACGGCGAGACTGTGCTCAACCAGTTCATCAGATATTCAGGCAAACCCGTGTTCAGCATGGAAGCGGCCACGCGGCATCCCCTGCAGACCTATGCCGACATAATCACGATCGAAGAACACAAGACGAAGCCGAGACCCAAGGTCGTGATGACATGGGCCCCGCATCCCAAGGCTCTGCCTCAGGCGGTGCCGAACTCGTTTGCCGAAGGAATGGAATTCGCCGGCTACGATTTCGTGATCGCGAATCCAGAAGGCTACGACCTGCCGAAGGAATTCACCGGAAACGCCGTCGTGACTCATGACCAGGACGCTGCCCTTCGCGGTGCTGACTTTGTCTACGCAAAGAACTGGTCAGTAGCACAAGGAGAAAACTACGGCAAGGTCCTGAACCGGGACCGCAACTGGACCGTGACAGAAGAGAAGATGGCGCTTACCGACAACGCGTTCTTCATGCACTGCCTTCCGGTCAGGAGAAACATGATAGTTTCGGACGAGGTGATCGAAGGCCCTCGCTCGCTCGTGATACCTGAAGCCGCAAACCGTGTCGTCTCGGCACAGGCGATACTGAAGATGATGCTGGAAGGCCATCAGTTCAATGATATCCCAGGCGCAGCAAAATTTCAGGAATAATCATGGAAACCGGAAGAATAAAGGTCGTCAAGATCGGCGGCAATGTCGTTGACAACGAAGAGCTGCTCAAGGCCTTCTGCAGGGATTTCGCCACCATGGAAGGGCCCAAGGTCCTGGTCCACGGCGGAGGGGCCCTTGCCAGCAGGCTCCAGAGCCGGCTCGGCTCAGAGCCGCAGATGATAGAAGGCAGGCGCGTGACTGACGAAGATACCCTGAAGCTTGTCACCATGGTCTATTCCGGCTGGTGCAACAAGCACACGGTCGCCCTGCTCCAGGCTGCTGGCTGCAATGCCATAGGATTGTCGGGATGCGACGCGTCGGTCGTGACAGCAGACAAGCGGCCGCCAAGGCTTCTTGGCAACGGAAAGACAATCGTGGACTACGGGTACGTCGGAGACGTCACTCCGGCCTCGGTCAATTCCGGCATGTTGCTCAAACTCATCGGCTTGGGGCTGGTCCCGGTTCTGTGCGCCATCAATCATGACGGCCGCGGGACCCTGCTTAACACCAACGCTGACACCATGGCTTCAAGCATTTCTTCAGCATTAAATGCAGAACTTCTTTATTGTTTCGAAAAAAATGGCGTACTTTACGACAAATTTGACGAGACGAGCGTGATACCACTTATCGGGCCGGGAAAATTCGAAAGGCTGAAAGCCGAAGGCCGAATAGCCGATGGCATGATTCCCAAGCTCGAGAATTCCTTTGCGGCCCTGAGGTCGGGAACAGCAGCGGTGGTGATCAAGCACTCGTCGGATTTGCTGCGCGACACCGGAACAAGGCTGACACTGGATGATTAATGCAGAGGAATATATCGGACTGCTCAGGCAGATGATACGGATACCTTCGCCGTCCTTCGGGGAAGACAGGGTATGTTCCCTGCTTTCTTCAGCACTTGACGATTTCGGGTTGCCGCACAGGCGCGCAGGCAACAATCTGATAGTCCCCTGCTCCAGTTTCAGCACCAGACGTAAAACTCTCGCACTTCTGGCCCATATCGACACCGTACCGGCATCGGCGGGCTACACGAGAGATCCTTACGACCCCGGAAACGACAGCAGCATTGTCCATGGGCTTGGCTCCAACGACGACGGCGGCAGTGTGGTGACGATGATCGCCGCATTCCGCCATTTTTTTGAAATGGACCTCCCTGTCAACCTGCTGCTCGTGCTCGGCTGCGAAGAGGAGAAGTCCGGCAACGGCGGGGCGAGCCTCGTCTTTGCTCCTGACGGTCCGCTGGTCACGCAGGGCCTGAATCTGCCGCAGTGGGCAATAGTCGGAGAGCCTACGGGTATGAGGGCAGCCACAAGCGAACGCGGGCTGCTTGTACTTGACGGCACCGCCCGCGGCAAGAGCGGACATGCCGCGCGCAACGAAGGAGTCAACGCAATTACGATCGCGATCGAGGATATCCTGGCCATGCGTGCTCACCGCTTTGACAGAATATCCCCTGCAATGGGGGAAGTCAATCTGAATGTGACACAGATACAGGCAGGGACAGCCCACAACGTGATTCCGGACGTCTGCCGTTTCGTGGTGGACATACGCCCGACCGAACAATACTCGAACCAGGAGATTCTGGAGGAGCTTCAGGGAATCTGCCGCAGCGAACTCAAGGCGCGCAATCTGAGGAACCGATCATCGGCAACAAGACCGGGCTCTCCCCTGCTGAAGGCTGCGGAGGCGGCAGGAGTGCAGCAGTTCTCCTCACCCACTACCTCAGACTGGATGCGGCTGCAGTGCGATGCGATAAAGATGGGCCCCGGTGACTCCTCGCGCTCACACCGCGCAGACGAATACATACTGACTGACGAAATCCGAGCCGGTATCGACGGCTACATCAAATTCATAAACGCATTCTATGGCAACTTTGTGGAATAAGGGTACACCGGCCACGGAAAGAGTGGAAGAATTCACGGTCGGGAACGACCGCACGCTTGACCTCAGGCTCGCGAAATACGATGTCGAAGGTTCCAGGGCGCACATCCGCATGCTCTGCAGCATCGGACTGCTCGGGAAGGATGAGTTCGGGAAGTTGACCGCCGCGCTCGACCGGATATCCGAAAGCATCGCAAAGGGAGAGTTCCGCCTTGAGGACGACGTGGAGGACATCCACTCCCAGATCGAACTGATGCTGACCCGCGAGCTTGGAGAAATCGGGAAAAAGATACATTCCGGACGCTCGCGCAACGACCAGGTGCTCGTGGACATAAAGCTCTTTCTGCGGGACGAGCTGCGTTCCGTACGTGAAGAAGTTCTGCAGCTTTTCAATACCCTCCAGGCTCTCAGCGAAAAATACAGGGAAGTCCTCCTGCCGGGATACACTCACAACCAGCTTGCAATGCCCTCATCCTTCGGCCTGTGGTTCGGAGCTTATGCCGAAGCCCTGGCCGACGACATGTTCCTGCTCGGAGGTGCATACAATGTCATCAACCGCAATCCTCTCGGCTCAGCGGCCGGATACGGCAACTCCTTCCCGCTCGACAGACAGATGACAACGGAGCTGCTGGGGTTCGACACCCCCGTATACAACAGCATCGCAGCCCAGCTCGAAAGGGGCAAGGCCGAAAGGTGCGTCGCCTCGGCAATCGGTTCGGTCGCACTCACGCTCAACAAGCTTGCGTCCGACTGCTGCATGTACATGTGCCCCAATTTCGGGTTCATACATTTCCCGGACGAGCTCACTACCGGGTCCAGCATCATGCCTCACAAGAAGAATCCTGACGTCTGGGAGATAATGCGCGGAAAATGCAACATGGTTCTTGCCTGCGAGAACGAAATATCGATGCTCTGCAGCAACATGCCCCACGGGTACCACCGCGACCTGCAGCTGCTGAAGGACATACTCTTCCCGAAGCTTGAGCTGCTCCATTCCTGCCTCAAGATGGCGGACTATATGCTCGGCTTCATTGAAGTGAACAGAAAAATACTCGACAATCCTCTGTACAAGTACCTCTTCACCGTGGAGGAAGTCAACCGCCGCACTCTGGCAGGCACACCTTTCCGCGAGGCATACAGACAGGTGGGCACGGAAGTCAACGAGGGCCGTTTCGAATGCTCGCCCGGAA
Organism: uncultured Bacteroidales bacterium; assembly: GCA_902491795.1. GTDB lineage: Bacteria > Bacteroidota > Bacteroidia > Bacteroidales > UBA932 > Cryptobacteroides. Next base: position 26,341 of record CABUIX010000017.1, read on the forward strand.
ACATCGCCGAGCTCGGCGCATCGGGCCTTGGGCATACCCACATAGGCAGCATCGGCAACCTTTGCAACGACAAGATAGCAGAAGTAATGAAAAAAGCTTCCAACTGGTAATATATGGCACAAAATCGTAAGAAAGCATCTCTTGTTCTTCAGAACGGACACATCCTCCACGGATGGAGTTTCGGCTACGACGGGCCTGCAGGCGGCGAGGTAGTATTCTCTACCGCCATGGTAGGCTATCCGGAAAGTCTTACGGATCCGTCCTACTCCGGACAGATTCTCTGCGTTAGTTACCCTCTTATAGGCAACTACGGAATTCCCTCAAGGGAAAAGGACCGGGACGGACTGAGCATGAACTTCGAATCGGAGAAGATTCATGTCAGGGGTCTGATCATTTCCGACTACAGCGAGAAATACAGCCACTGGGACGCAAAGATGAGTCTCGGTGAGTGGCTCAAGGAGGAAAAGATCCCCGGCATCTGCGGCATCGACACCCGCGAACTCACGAAAATCATCCGGGAAGAGGGCGCAATGCTCGGGAAAATAGTCCCGGAAGACGTGGCGGCAGAAGACATTCCGTTCTATGACCCCAACAAGGAGAACCAGGTGGCAATCGTGAGCTGCCGCGATGTCATCAAGTACGGCAGCGGAAACAAGAGGGTCGTGCTGGTCGACTGCGGCGTCAAGCACCAGATCCTGCGCTGCCTGATAACCAGGGGCGTAGAAGTAATCCGGGTGCCCTGGGACTACGATTTCAACAGCATGGACTGGGACGGGCTGTTCATCTCCAACGGCCCCGGCAATCCTTCCCTTTGCGGAAAGGCCATCGACAACATTTCAAAGGCTCTCCAGGGTGACAAGCCCGTATTCGGAATATGCATGGGCAACCAGCTGATGTCAATTGCCGCCGGAGCCGGGATATTCAAGCTCAAATACGGTCACCGCAGCCACAACCAGCCGGTAAGGATGTGCGGTTCCAACAAATGCTTCATCACTTCGCAGAATCACGGCTATGCCGTGGATTCAAGCACACTCGGGCCGGAATGGGAACCATACTTCATCAACATGAACGACGGCACCAACGAGGGCATAAGGCACCGCAGCAAGCCTTTCTTCTCTGCACAGTTCCATCCGGAAGCCTCCAGCGGCCCGGTCGACACCGAATTCCTTTTCGACGAATTCATATCCAGATTGTAAAGTTATGACAGACACAAGCATAAAGAAAGTCCTGGTTTTGGGTTCAGGGGCACTCAAGATCGGTGAAGCCGGAGAATTCGACTACAGCGGCTCCCAGGCCCTCAAGGCCCTCAGGGAGGAAGGCATCTCCACGGTTCTGATCAACCCCAACATCGCGACCGTGCAGACATCCGAAGGGGTCGCCGACAAGATCTACTTCCTTCCCGTGACCCCCTATTTTGTCGAGAAGGTCATCGCCAAGGAAAAGCCGCAGGGAATCCTGCTTTCGTTCGGCGGACAGACCGCACTCAACTGCGGAGTCAAGCTATACCGCTCAGGTGTGCTCGACAAATACAATGTCAAGGTTCTCGGAACCCCGGTGCAGGCAATCATCGACACTGAAGACAGGGAACTTTTCGTAAAGAAACTGGACGAAATCGGAGTCAAGACCATCAAGTCTCATGCGGCCTCCAACATCGAGGAGGCACGCGCGGCCGCTGCCAGCGTCGGATATCCCGTAATCATCCGTGCGGCCTATGCTCTCGGTGGCCTGGGATCCGGCTTCTGCGAGAACGAAGAGGAACTCGAGGCCGTGGCCGGAAAGGCCTTCTCCTTCTCGCCCCAGGTTCTGGTCGAGAAATCCCTGCGCGGATGGAAAGAAATAGAATATGAGGTGGTGCGCGACAGCTACGACAACTGCATCACCGTCTGCAACATGGAGAATTTCGACCCTCTCGGAATCCACACCGGCGAAAGTATTGTTGTCGCACCTTCCCAGACCCTCTCGAACAAGGAATTCCACTTCCTGCGCAAGATCGCAATTGACATAGTGAGGCACGTCGGGATCATCGGAGAGTGCAATGTGCAGTACGCATTCAGTCCCGACGGCGAGGACTACAGGGTAATTGAGGTCAACGCCAGACTGAGCCGCTCTTCGGCACTTGCCTCAAAGGCTACAGGCTATCCCCTGGCATTCATTGCCGCCAAACTCGGCCTCGGATACGGACTGTTCGAACTCAAGAACTCCGTCACCAAGACCACTCCTGCATTCTTTGAGCCGGCTCTCGACTATGTCGTGTGCAAGATTCCCCGCTGGGATCTCGCCAAGTTCAAGGGAGTCTCCAGGGAGATCGGCTCCAGCATGAAGAGCGTCGGAGAGGTGATGGCCATAGGCCGCAACTTCGAGGAAGCCATACAGAAAGGCCTCAGGATGATAGGACAGGGAGCACACGGCTTCGTGTGCAGCAAGCCATACAAGGTGGAAGACCTGGACGAAGCCCTGAAGAATCCTACTGATACCAGAATCTTCGCGATTGCCGCCGCCCTCCAGACCGGCTACAGTGTCGACAGGATTCACGAGCTCACACATATCGACAAGTGGTTCCTCGACAAGCTGGAGAACATCGAGAACACCTACCGTGAGCTCGAGAAATGCAGCGGGCTTGAAGCCGTAGGTCCTGATCTGTTCCGCCGTGCCAAGAGCCAGGGATTCTCCGACATACAGATAGGAAGAGTCTTCGGGGTTCACGAAAACGAGACCAGGGCATTGCGCAAGTCCTACGGACTGCGGCCTCACGTCAAGCAGATCGACACCCTCGCGGCCGAATTCCCCTCAAGCACCAACTACCTCTATCTTACCTACAACGGCGAGACGGACGATGTCAGCTTCAATGAAGGCCACCGCACTGTGATAGTGCTCGGTTCCGGAGCATACCGCATCGGAAGCAGCGTCGAGTTCGACTGGTGCGGAGTCAACGCTCTACAGACCCTGCACCGCCGCGGCTACAAGTCCATTATGATCAACTACAACCCGGAGACCGTCTCCACGGACTATGACTCATGCGACAGGCTCTACTTCGACGAGCTGAGCTACGAGACCGTCATGGACATCTGCGAACTCGAGAAGCCTTACGGCGTGATAGTCAGTGTGGGCGGACAGATTCCGAACAACCTGGCCCTGCCGCTGCGCAACAGCGGAATACGTCTGCTCGGAACATCGGCCGACGACATCGACAGGGCCGAGGACCGCAACAAGTTCTCCCAGATCGTGGACAAACTCGGAATCGACCAGCCGAGATGGAGAGAACTCACCACCATGGACGACATCGACAAGTTTGTCGACGAGGTCGGCTTCCCCGTGCTCGTGCGTCCTTCATATGTGCTGTCCGGTGCAGCCATGAACGTCTGCTACAGCAAGGAGGACATGAAGGTCTTCCTGGCCATGGCGGTGGAAGTGTCGGAAGAGCATCCCGTGGTGATCAGTTCGTTCATGCAGAGATGCAAGGAGCTTGAATGCGACGCGGTTGCCGACAACGGCAAGGTCATTGCCTCCGCAATTTCCGAGCACATCGAATTCGCCGGTGTACACTCGGGCGACGCCACCATACAGTTCCCTCCGCAGAAAATCTACGGAATCACCGCTGCCAAGATACGCAAGACCACGGCCGCAATAGCCGCCGAACTGCACATAACAGGGCCGTTCAACATACAGTTCCTGGCGACCGACAACTACATCAAGGTCATAGAGTGCAACCTGCGCGCCTCAAGGAGTTTCCCCTTCGTGTCAAAGGTTCTGAAAGTCAATTTCATCGACCTCGCCACCCGCTGCATGCTGGGCGAACATCCGGAGCCGATGAAAGTCGATCCGTTCGACCTCGAATATGTCGGCATCAAGTGCTCACAGTTCTCCTTCTCCCGCCTGAGCCAGGCGGACCCTGTACTGGGCGTGGACATGGCTTCCACAGGAGAGGTGGGCTGCATAGGCGACAACCTCGACGAGGCACTGCTCAAGGCGATGCTCTCTGTCGGCCACAGGATTCCAGAACATGCCGTGCTCATATCTTCGGGCAACCCCATACAGAAGGCCGACCTGCTGCTGGCCTGCCAGAAGCTGCACGAAAAGGGCATAAAGATATACGCCACCGCAGGTACCTGCAAATATCTCAACGAGAACGGCGTACCCGCCCACAGGGCTTTGTGGCCGCATGAGGAAGCGGACGGAGTTGAGCCCAACGAGCCTTCGGCACTCGAACTGATCCGTACACACCAGGTTGACCTCGTGGTGAACATTCCAAAGAACTACACCCGAAAGGAACTCAGCAACGGATACAAGATGAGACGTGCCGCGATTGACTTCAACGTGCCTCTTATCACCAACAGCCGCCTTGCGACCGCATATATCAGGGCGTTCTGCGCCAAGTCGCTTGATTCAATCAGCATAAAGAGCTGGGACGAATATTGATCCGCAGCGCAGCTTGCATCGACAGCCGGAGGGCACGTCCGCAATAAAGGCGAGAAAAGCCTCTCTTGTGGACGTGCCCTCCGGTTTCAAGCTGCATTACGCATTTCTGTTTCCGCGTGGCCGGTCCCGGTCCGGACGCGGTCAGCGGATAAAGTTGGTGCGCATGGGCGGCTCAGGATTCGCAGCCTCTTTCTTTCCGTCCTTCAGGCTGTGGATCATCCAGTGCATGTTGCGCGCCAGTGTGCGCATGGTCTGCAGTCCCTCAAGATCCTGCAGGGCATCCCCCGGGACGCGTCCGTGAACGCTGTTCCAGTATTGCGATGGCACGACAGGCATATTGTTGATCGTAAAATACTTGTTGAGTCTTTCGAACGTGGCGCTCGCTCCTCCCCTGCGGCACACGGCAACCGCTGCCGCCGGCTTGTATGCCAGCTTGGAACCGCCGGAATAGAACATCCTGTCGAGAAGTGCGCAGAGTGTGCCGTTTGGACCGGCATAATAGACCGGCGAACCGACAACAATGCCGTCAGACTCAGCCGCCTTTGCAAGAATTTCGGGCATGACGTCATCGCTGAAGGCGCACTTGCCGGTTTTCGAACATGCACCGCAGGCGACGCATCCCCGGACCGGCCTGTTGCCGATCCACGCAATTTCCGCCTCGTCACCGAGCTCTCGCAAAGTCTTGGCGACCTCGTTCAGGGCGATATAGGTGTTGCCCTCCTTGTGAGGGCTTCCGTTTATCAACAAAACTTTCATGTTTGCAATAATAAAAGAATTCAATTCACCAGTTTCAGCGCTGGTTGATATAAGTCCAAAAACAACGACAGGCACGGGAATATGCCTGTCGTGAAAAAGCGGTTGTATCAGGTCAGCTACTGGATGGAGTCGACCAGATTCAGAACGCGGCGGCGGTTCTCGTTGATGTCACCGTGCTCACAGTTGCACTCGTAATACTTGCCGGCCTTCTTGTAGTAGTCGATGAGCGGCTCGGTCTGCTGGTGATAGGTCTTGATCCTGTTGGTGACCGTCGCCTCGGAAGCATCGTCGGCACGACCCTCAATCGCTGCCCTGCCGGCAATGCGCTGACGGATCATGTCATCGGAAATCATCAGAGAGAGTACGGCCGTGACGCTGCTGCCCCTCTTCTCGAGAATCTTGTCAAGATCCTTGGCCTGGGTCAGGTTGCGGGGGAAGCCGTCAAGGAGGAAACCGTCAACTCCCTTGATCTTGTCGAACGCGTTCTCTATCATGCCCTCGACAACTGAATCGGGAACAAGCTCCCCGGCGTCGATCAGAGCCTTGGCCTCCTTGCCGAGCTGTGTGCCTGCGGCAATTTCGGCACGAAGCAGCTCGCCCGTCGAAATGTGCTTGAGATTATACTTTTCTGCTACGGCCCCGGCATGGGTTCCCTTGCCGGCTCCCGGAGGGCCAAAAAGAATGTAATACTTCATATCGTGATCAATTACGTAAATGTCCTTTGAGTTGCGCCCGAGTTCATTGTAGTCTAGTCCGAACCCGACGATGAAGGCATTGGGAATGTCAAGACCGTAATAGTCTATCTTGTCCGGCTTTGCATAGACGCCCGACTTGAACAGCATGGTGCATATCTTGACGTCGGAAGCGCCCTTGTCGAGCAGGAGCTCCTTGAGGGCGACAATGGTGTTGCCGGTGTCAACTATGTCCTCACATATAATGATGCGCCTCCCGCTGACATCGGCAGTAAGCCCCATCATGGTAAGGACGGTCCCCGTGGATTTGGTACCCTGGTAGGACGACATTTTTATCGACACAAGTTCGCAGTTGAAATCGAGACGCTGCAGGAGCTCGCCGGTGAAGGGGATGGCCCCGTTGAGAACACAGAGGATTATCGGCACGTCCTCGCACCCACGGAAGTCCGCATTGACTCTTTCGGCAACGGAATCGATCGCTGCCATGATCTTGTCATGACTGATGTAGGGCTTGAAGGTCTTGTCACCCAGAACTATCTTGTCTTTCATATACTTGTTTGTGTCAGAAAGGCAATTTACGAATTATTTTTCGAATAACTGCACAAATTGCCTAATTTTGGAAAGCCAAAACCTTAAACTATGACAATGATTTTGTTTTGCGCCGTCATCTCGACGGCCGTTCCTTCAGAGGGAGGGTCCCTCCCGTGGCCTGCAGCGCGACAGGAGACTTCGCAGTCAGAAGATCCGGATGCGGACCGGGCCTTCGAAAAATCCGTTCTGTATTTCAGCGGAGCATCGTGCATCGAAGAACTTTCGCCGGAAGAACTCGAACATTACCAGAACCTTGCGGAACATCCTCTTGACCTCAATGCCGCGAGTGCTGCAAGGCTGGTTTCTACCGGTCTGTTCTCCCGCTACCAGGCAGCATCGCTTGTCGATTACCGCCAGCGCAGCGGAGACATTCTATCGTTCAGCGAACTCGGTCTAGTGGACGGATTCTCTCCGGAAACGGCAGGGATGCTCAGGCCTTTCGCAATTCTGCGCAGCAACTCCGCACCCGGCCACAGGGAAAGCCTCAGGCTCAGTCAGTCGGCAACGGCCGGAATGTCGGCACGGTCGGGCGGACAATGCACGGTAAGGCTCAAATACAGCGCCGAACTCGGGGAAAGAGCCGAATTCCGCTGGACTTCCCGCACGACTTATTCGGAACCGGAATTCAGACCGGGCACTTTCAGCGCAGCCTACTACGGGAAGAGGTTTCTCGGAAAGCTGGTGCTCGGACACTTCTCCGCAAGGTTCGGGCAGGGACTTGCCCTTTGGAGCGGCTTCAGCATGAGCGGCTTCTCCTCGGCCGCCTCCTTCCGCAAAAATGCAAGCGGGATTTCACCGACAGGATCCGCCACTCCGGATTTTCTGGGGATAGCGGCAGAATGGAACATCGGAAGATTCAGCCTCACCTCCGCGTACTCGTTTGCCGGCAGGAGAATCATCGGCAACCTTTCGTGGTCGTCACGCAACCTTACCCTCGGGGCCACCGCGACAGAATCGGCCGCAGCCGTCGACTGGAGGATTTCCCTTCCGGACATAAGTATATTCGGCGAACTGTGCAGCAGCTACGATGCAAGGACGCGCGCGGTTGCGGGCCTGATATGGATTCCTGAATACGGCAGGAAGCTCGCCCTCCAGGCACGGTGGAACGATGGGGCATACAAGGAGTACAGCGGCATCGCTGCCGGCTGGGAGAGCTTCAGTCTCGTGTGCACGGCCGACGCCGCATACCGTCTGGACAAAAGGCAGGCTCAATTCAAGGCCCTCGTGCTGGCAAGGCCGGAATTCACGGCCGGAGACTTCCTGATTGCGCCCAAACTGCGCTGGAGCGGCCGCCTGAGGCCGTCCGAGGAATTTCCTCTTCGCAACGACCTGAGGGCGGACATGGAGGCAGAATGGATGGGTTGGACCGCGGCAGCCAGGTTCAATGCACTGTGGTGCAAGAGATTCGGATGGCTGTGGTATATACAGGCAGGAAGGTCAACCGACAAATTCACCCTTTCTCTCAGAGGCGGCACGTTCCGTATCGACGACTGGGACGACAGAATCTATGTCTACCAGCAGGATGCACCGGGGACCTTCAACGTCCCGGCATTCTACGGAAGGGGCTGGAACGCGTCGCTATACTGCGCCGTTCACTTGGGAAGGCACCACAGCCTGTGGCTCAGGCTGGAGTGCGTCCAGTACCCATGGAACCTGACCGAAAAGTCCGGGAAACTTGAAATTCGCCTGCAGTACCGCTGGAAAAGTTGAATGGCAGGCAAATAAACGCTATCTTGGCGGAATGAAAAAGATTGTGGTCGCATCTGACTCATTCAAGGGATCATTGACTTCATCGCAAGTCGCAAGTGCTGTTGCCGACGGGATACGCAGTGCCTGCCCAGAGTGCGAAACAATATGCCTCGAAGTTGCCGACGGCGGAGAAGGAACCACCGCCGCACTCATGAAAATCATTGGAGGCACCCTCACAGAGGTGCATGTCCATGATCCGCTGATGCGCCCGGTCACTGCCCGCTACGGCATTTCACCCGACAGAACTACAGCCATCATGGAAATGTCTGCCGCAAGCGGACTCCCGCTGCTCCGTCAGGATGAACGCAATCCTCTTCTGACCAGCACCTTCGGGACCGGAGAGATGATTGCCGATGCTCTGCGCAAAGGCTGCAGGCGGTTTCTGGTCGGTCTGGGAGGCAGTGCAACCAACGACGGCGGCACAGGGATGCTTGAAGCTCTGGGAACCAGATTCCTTGACGTACAAGGCAATCCTCTGCAAGGTTGCGGAGCCTCGCTGCTGCTGATCGCGGACGCGGACATCTCGGGGATGCTTCCGGAACTCTCCGCCTCGGAATTCACTGCGGCCTGCGATGTCAGGAATCCTCTGTGCGGACCGGAAGGTGCGGCAGCCGTCTTCGCACCTCAAAAAGGAGCCTCCGGACGCGATGTCGGCCTTCTTGACGAAGGACTCCTGAATTTTGCCGCTGTCACCCGAAAGGTATGCGGGAAGGATATTCTCAACGTCAGAGGCGCCGGCGCGGCAGGCGGGACGGCAGGTGCCATGCTGGCCTATCTTAATGCACGTCTTGTGTCAGGAGCCGACATGATACTCGACGAAGCTGGATTCGACGCTGCCATAGCAGATGCCGACTTGGTCATTACCGGTGAGGGAAAAATGGATGAACAGACCTGCATGGGCAAGATTCCGGGGGCAGTTCTCAGACGTGCCTCCGCCCTCAATGTCCCCGTAATGGCCATCGCCGGCCGCGTGGAGCTCAATTCGAACCCGGGATTCAAAACGATTGCAGCCGTCACTCCTGACGGCTGCCCTGATGAAAGGGCAATGAATCCGCAATTCGCTTACGAAAATGTCAGGCGCACGGTCTCAGGCCTGCTCGCCCGTGAGCGATGAAATCCCCGTGCTATTTGCCAGCACGGACAAAACGTCTCTCGACAACCGCGCCTTCACCGGCGTCGACAACAGATTCCCTGCTCACAGCCTCCTCGGGCCAACCGTCCATGAAATATTTCATGTCAAGTTCCGAGCGATAGACAGGTGATTCTCCGGGGATACGGTTGTCTGCCTTCACATATATTTCGTACTCATAGCTGTCTGCATCCCTGGTGACCTCCACGTAACTGTCGGTGGAGTATTTTTCCCCGTCCTCATGGGTCTCGAACTCCCCTATGTTGAAGCTGCGTCCGTGGAATTGGAACAGGAGTTCAAGAGCCTGCAGGTAACTGTAGGAAATGGCATCCGGGCTGATCCATCCTGAAATCAGCGGATTGATGCGAGGATTACCCGCATAGACGCTGTCCCTGGAAGGCATAAGGTCCTCCAGGCCCGGGAGGGCAGACTTCATGTTCTTCCTGAACTGACGCACATTTTCAACTTTCACAATCCTTCCCGTCACGTCGGTGACAAAGTCAACCGACAGGACAGGCAGAGCGCGCAGCATCCTTCTGCTGAGCATTCCGACTACGGTCTTGAGTCTCCGGTCCGAAGGTGTGTCGACACGGAAATCCACAAAACGCATCTGCATCCTGTAGCCGTCTTCGGTGGAATCGGCAACACTCATCATGACCTTTGTGTGGAAGCCGAGAGCGAGGACCGTATCTCTGTCCGCAAACTGCCTTTCGGTCTCATGAAGCCAGTATACAAGAGTATCATTCGTGCTGAACCAGGCGATCACGTCCTGGATTCCTTCAGTCTTGGCGGCATCGGCAACAGCAAAGCCGGCCGAACGGGCGCTGCTGATTCCGGTGAAGGATGAAAGAACAATCGTTGCGGCGCCCACAAAAAACAGGGGCAAAACTTTTTTGAATTTCATGGTTGAGAATTTTGGAAGTCCTTCAAAAAACAAGTCAATTTCATCGGATCAAGGAAATAGGCTAAAGTTCCGGCAACACGGTCTCCATTCCGGTGCTGCGCGACCCTTTCACCAGCACGAGGGAGCCTGAGACAGGATGTGACCGCAAGTAACCTGCAAGTTCTGCCGAAGTCCCGAAACATAGGAAGCCTGCCTGGCACGATTCCGCCGCAGACCTGAACTCAGGTCCGACAAGCATTGCGGGCAGCCCTTCTTCCACAAGACGTTCCACCACCTTGCGGTGTTCATTCTCCGATTCGGCCCCCAACTCCTTCATGTCACCGAGCAGAGCGAGCTTGGACGGGGCCTTTGCGGCGATGAAATTGTCGAGTGCCGCCTTCATCGAAGACGGATTGGCATTGTACGCGTCGACTATCACCGTATTGCGTCCGGTACGGACCATCTGCGAACGTATATTGTCCGGCACAAATCCGGCCACCGCGGCTGCAGCGGCATCCCTCGGCACTCCGAAGTAGTCCCCCACCGCAATCGCCGCGAGAACGTTGTCGGCATTGTAGCTGCCTACGAGATTTGTACTTACCGTCTTGCCGTCCAGCCTGATCCGCAGGAAAGGTTCTTCTGGAGTGACCTCCAGAACTTCCGCATTCTGGTACCTGATTCCGTAACCGAAGAAATGGCACGGCAGCCCCTTTGACATTTCCTTCAGCACGGGATCATCCTCGTTGATGAATATTACGGAACCGGTCCGGTTCCCCAGCCATCTGTAGAGCTCTCCCTTTGCGGCCTTGACCCCCTCAAACGAGCCGAAGCCAAGAAGATGCGCCCGCCCCACATTGGTAATCAGCCCGCAGTCGGGACGGCTTACCCTCACGAGCCTGGCTATGTCGTCAGGATGGCTGGCGCCCATCTCAATAACCGCAATCTCCGTATCCGGCCGGATCTTGAGAAGCGAAAGAGGCACTCCTATGTCATTGTTGAGGTTTCCTTCTGTAGCGCATACCCTGTACTTGCGCGAGAGAACGGCACGGATAAGATTCTTGGTCGTGGTCTTCCCGTTTGTTCCGGTAAGTCCCAGCACCCTCAGCTTGCCGTCGCGGACATGCGTGCGGTGCCACACAGCCAGTTGCTGCAGGGCCGCAAAAGCATCGTCAACGATTATCAGCCTGTCGTCTGCAGGAAGATCCCTCCTGTCGGCCACAGCCCAGGCAGCGCCTTTCTCCAGGGCGGCAAGCGCATAGTCGTTGCCGTCGAAATTCTCCCCCTTCAGAGCGAAGAACATCTCCCCGCCCACGATTTTCCTGCTGTCGGTGGTCACATTGCCTCCGCAGTCCAGATATAATGAATACAGTTCTTCCGTTGACATTTCAGTACAGTGTCTATTTGATTCCGGTGCTTCCGAATCCTCCGGCTCCCCTTTCCGATGCCTCAAGGCTGTCGCTCGGCTCCCACTCGATGCGCTCGTACCTGGCAAGCACGAGCTGGGCAATGCGCTCGCCCTTCTCTATCACGAAATCCTCGCTCCCCAGGTTGACAAGAATGACGCACACCTCTCCCCTGTAGTCCGCATCGATGGTCCCGGGCGCATTGAGAACAGTAACTCCCTTTTTCGCGGCAAGGCCGCTGCGGGGGCGCACCTGGACTTCATATCCGGCTGGTATTTCAAGATACAGTCCCGTCGGGACAACGGCACGCTGCATTGGAGCGAGCACTACCGGTTCCTCGTTTGCAGCCCTTACGTCCATGCCGGCAGCAAGGGCAGTGGCATACTGCGGCAATTCGTTGCCGCTTCGGTTGATTATTCTGACTTTCATGTTATTTCGGTGCATAACGGTACAGGGCTGCGGCTATAATGGCGTACAGCAGGTTCGGTATCCACAGCGCGATTCCGGGCGGGAGCGTGTTTGTGTACACGAACATCTCGCTGAACCGCAGGAAAAGAATATATGAGAACGCCAGCGCAATGCCTATTCCGATGTTCCATCCTATGCCGCCGCGGCGCTTCTTCGCAGAAAGGGTGACTCCGATGATCGTCAGCACCAGAGCCGAAAAAGGCAGTGCCCAGCGTCGGTGCTTCTCTATCTGCGCATACATGACGTTCGCGTCGCCCCTCATCTTCTGGGTCACTATAAGCTCGTTGAGCTGCTTGATCGACAAGGTCTCGACGGTCTTCTCATTGTTGAAGAGGTCCTTGATCTTGAGCGCGATGACAGTGTCTATCTTGGCCTCGTAGGTCACCTTGTCCTCAAGGCCTTCCGAATATTCCCTGGTGAACACCCTCCTGAGGTGCCAGCCGTCCATGGTGCTGTCCCACACAGCAGTCTCGGCGC